>OMXT01000031.1 GCA_900315125.1 uncultured Eubacteriales bacterium | reverse complement strand
TCATCGTAGACAACGGAATCACTCAGAAGAACCAAATTATCAGAATTGCTTGAATTCTAATTTACACACAAAAAAGGACTTGACCAGCCACGTCACACTGTAATCCCGTCCCTTTGTGAGACTGCGCCCCGCTGCGCCGATCACATCCAGCGAGCCCTCAAAAAAACGGGCATTTTCGGATGTGATCTTGCTCTCCATATAGACGTGCCGGGCGAAGGTACCCGGATTCACCTGGGAAACATCCATTCTGCAGCATACCTGGCTCCCGGACAGGGGCAGAGCGGTTCTTTTAATATCCAGTTTCGGGGAATTGATATACACCGCCGTGCCCGCTTTCTCCGGCACTCCAGCGACCGTGACCTCATCCCGAAGTACCTTTCCGTTTCCGGATGCCTGAGCCCTGACCTGAAACTGGATCACTGCCGTCTCTCCCGGTTCCATTTTCCGTGCAGAGAATTTCCACCCCTTTTCCGTCTGCGTTACCTTTCCTTCATCCCCTTCTTTCAGACCAGAAAGGCGGACTTCTCCATCCATCTTCAGGTCGCCGCCCAACCCTGTTTCCTCAGCGGACACATCCGACTGCGCCCCGCTGTCCTCCGGCGCATGGATCCGGACCGTATACTGGATCGTCTCTCCCACCTGGTACTCATATCGATCCGTATCCGCAGAAACCGCAGGTCCGCTCTGCTCCGCTGCCAGGACCGGCGGCGGCGACCAGAGGGTCATCATCACCGCAAATACAATTACACCGGAAAATTTTACGATATTCTTTACCTTACTCATCCCATTCTCCTTTCCCGTACAAAGTCCCGACCGGCTGTCTGCCGGTCATTTCAACTAAAAAACAGCCTGCAAACCTGCCTGCAGACTGTCTGAACGCGCCGGACCGGTGTGCCCGATCCGCCCCCTGCCAAGGCGGATCGGGCACACCGGTCCGGTTTTCATTATACCATCATTCCCATTTATTTACAAGAATTATTTTCCAGATATTCAATCTCCCGGTCCAGCTCCTGCCTGGTCTCTGCCAGCGAAAGATCCCCGTCCCTAAGACGGATGCCGCAGGCCCGATCCCCGTCGTCAAGGAACTGCATCGCAGCCGCAGGATCCGCATCAACGCCAAACCCATGGAGATAACACCGCCCAAGGCGCAGACAGAGATCCGGCCAGCTGCCGTCTGCCTCCACCTGCTCTTCATCGAAGGAGCAGGCCTCCCATAAACGCTGGTGAGACTGAGAATAGAAAGAGAAGGCTTTGTTATAATCCTGCTCCCGGTCATCCCCGCGGAAATACCGGTCACCCAGCTGCCACAGGCACCGCACATCCCCGGCAGATGCTCCCTTCTCATAATATGCTCCCGCCCGCCGGACATCCTCCGGATCATCGCTCCGCCTGACGCCCTCCGGCTCCTCTATATAGAGGCAGGCGTCGCCCAGCAGCCCGTAAATATCCGCCCGCGACCGCTCCGCTTCCAGCGCCCGCCCGTACCACTGCCTGGCCTGCTCCCGGTCCCGGTCCACGCCCCGGCCCGCCGCATACATGTTGCCGATCTCCACCGCTCCGTCCGTGATCCCATTTTCGAAGGCAAACTTCAGATAAGCGATCGCCTTCCGCCCGTCGGCCGCCGAGAGGGGCTCCCTCCGGTCGCCCCACGCCAGCGCCACCGCAAACTCGTAACTTGCTTCTATCTCAGTCAAAACGTCCATTCCCGCCTCCTCATCTCTGCCTCCAAACACCAAATTCCGCCTGCCATCTTTCTGTCCCGCAGCGACCTGTGTTATAATAATTAGCTGCAGAGAGGTGAAATTATGACAGATCAGTTTTTTTCTTTAACAATAATCATTCTTGTGGCTGCCGCCGCTCCCATCGTCGCCCAGATCATTCCCAAACAGGCCGTGCCTGAGACCGTCATTCTCGTGGCCGCCGGAGCCGTCCTGGGCCCCAACATGCTGGACCTCATCCATTCCAGCGGCGAAGCCATCACCATGCTGAAGGAGCTGGGCTGCGCCTTCCTCTTCCTTCTTGCCGGTTACGAGATCGACCCGAAATCCATCACCGGAAAGGACGGCCGCCATGGTCTACTGACCTGGGCTGTTACATTCCTTCTGGCCATCGGATTCACGCTGCTGATGCCTTCCATCGCCATCGGACTCCAAGGCCAGCTTGCCACAGCACTGCTCTTCACGACCACAGCCCTGGGCACCCTGATGCCCATACTGAAAGACCGGAGCCTCAGCGGCACCCGGATCGGCGACCTGGTCATATCTTACGGAACATGGGGCGAACTGGCCACTGTACTCGCAGTAGCCATTCTCCTTTCCTCCCGGACCACATGGAAGACCGCGCTGATCCTGGCTGTCATGCTGGCGTTCTGCATCTGGGTCGCCAGTGCGGGAGCACGGGCCAAGAAGCGGGGCACCCGGCTCTATCTATTCCTGGAATCCCGGGCAGAGACGACATCTCAGACCGCCGTGCGCATCACCGTGCTCCTCATGGTGCTCCTGGTCACATTTTCCGCCATATTCGATCTGGACATCGTCCTGGGGGCCTTCGCCGCCGGATTCGTCCTGCGCTATGTGATCCCCGAGGGCAATCACTCTCTGGAGACCAAACTGGAGGGCATGGCCTACGGCTTCCTGGTCCCGCTGTTTTTCATCGTATCCGGCTGCGGCATCGACCTGCGGGCTGTTGCCCAGGCGCCAGCGTTGCTGGTCATCTTCATCCTCGGTCTGATCCTGATCCGCTGCGTGCCCATCGTCATATCCCTCACCATCCGAAAGGACACCCGGTCTGAGATCGCCTTGCGCAACCGGTTCTCCGCGGCATTCTACTGCACAACTGCCCTGCCTCTGATCGTAGCCATCACGGGCATCGCTGTAAAGGACGGTCTGATGGCTGCAGATACCGCCTCCGTTCTGGTGTCCGCCGGCGCGCTGACTGTTTTCCTCATGCCATTCCTGGGCTCTCTGGTCTACCTCGTTGTAGACGCAGAGCCCGTCGCCGCCGTGACAGAGATCGTTCACGAGCCGTCCCACGCCCGGCAGATCCTCCACGATCATCTGCAGCACAGTCATGAGATGGCCATGCACCGCAGGGAACATATCGCTGAAGAGGTCCATAAGAAGCATGGCAATACTTCTGGAACAAATTCCTGACAGGGCTTTGTTCACCCAGACCTAAAGCTTACCGGATTCTGTTCCTCAGAACGCCGATAGGCGGAATCTCGCATTCTACAACATCCCCGGGCTTTAGCCACTTCGGCTCATCCATGCCCATGGCTACCCCTGCCGGCGTGCCCGTGGCGATGATGTCTCCCGGCTCCAGGGTCATACCCATGCTCAGGTCCGACACGATGCCTGGCACATCGTTGAGGAAGAGACGGGTGTTGGAGTGCTGCCGCTCCTCCCCGTTCACCCGGCTGATCACGTCTGCCTCAATTGGGTAGGGCAGTTCATCCCGAGTCAGGATCACCGGTCCCATGGCCGTATAGCCGTCCAGACTCTTGCCCCGAAGCCACTGCTTATGCAGGCGCTGGAGCTTCCGGGACGAAAGATCATTGAACACAGAATAGCCGAATATGCATTCTTCTGTGTCCTCCGGCGCCACATCCCGGCACCGGCGGCCGATGATCACCGCCAGCTCCGCCTCGTAATCCATCTCCTCATCCAAATCGAACCTTCCCTGGATCTCCGCGTCCGGGCCCTGGATCTCCACTGCCCGTTTGCCGAAATAGATAGACTTCTCCGGCCGCTGGAACTTCTGATCCTTCAGCCCGTGCCTCGTCTCCTCCACGTGGCTGGCGTAATTGACGCCCACGCAGAGCACGTCATGGATAGGCCTTGGTATGGGGGACAAAGTCCTGACTGCCCTGGTCTCTATTGTTCCGGCGCATTCCGACGCCTTCTTCAGCGCGGCCAGGTCATCTTCACCATGCCGTTGGATAAACTCCGTCATCGTCAGATCCGCCGGCAGTCCCAGTACATCACATACCCGGACAATGGTCCGCCCGTCCTCCGACAGGACGCCGATCTGCTGTTTCCCCTCATATTCAAATGTTATAAGCTTCATGAAATTCACCTCTTATTCCTTTTACTTATTTCCTTTACCTATTCTCTTTACCGGTTTCGCCATAGACCGAAAACCGCAAATGTAATATACTATCATCGCTATGAATATTATATATAAAGATACCAAAATACACCACCTCTCCGGGAACACTTATTATTTTTCCCTGGGCTGGGCAACGATCCCCTTCTACGTGGCAGACCGGACCCACGCCATCATGCTGGATACGGGGCTGTCGTCCTCAGCTCCGATCATTCTCCGGGGCATGGAGCGGGAAGGCCTGAAGGTGAGCGCCATCATACACAGTCACATGCATAACGACCACATCTGCGGGGATCTTCTCGTTTATCAGGAGTACAAGCCTGAGATCTACGGCTCGGAAACGGACCTGCTGGACGCGGTCCATACATTTGAGCACCGACCGCCGGACTCAGATAAGAATGAGGAAGAGATCATCGAGATCCGCCGCACCCTGTCTTTGATCGAGCACCGATTCCATCCCTTTGAGAAATACGCGGAGCCAAATTCCTTCATGGGCGCAGTCCACGATCCGGAGCTTCCTTATACCCAGACACTGAACGTGCTCGGCAAGGCATTTCTCCTGATCGACGACCCGGGCCACTGTCTGGATCACAAGATGATCGTCACCCCGGACGGCGTATGCTATCTGGCAGACTCCATCATGTACGGCCAGCGGCTGGACCACAGCAAGATCCCCTATGTTTATGACCTGGGGGACAGCATCCGGGTCCGCCGCAGGCTGGGGGCACTGCCGTTTCCGGAATTCATCGCCGCCCACAGCGGCGTATTCAGCCGTGACGAGCTGGAAGAAGTGGAACGAAAGAATCTCGAACTTTCCCGCATCGTCTTCCGCCACATCGCAGCCATTCGCGCCGCCGAACCGAACCTGTCCCTGAAGCGCTCCATGGACGCACTCTACGACCGGATGTCCATCCACAATTACCGGGACACAAGCTGGCTGAACGACACCGTCCGGCAGTACATAGAATATTATGACAGCCACCCCGACTGGGAACAGCAGCTGCAGCCGGTTCGCCCGGTCTGGCCGGTCTGGCCGGCCTGGCCGAGATTTCGCATGCCAGGCTGACTATTTCGCCCTTTCCAGTCTAATCAGTTCTGCTTCTGAGCAGCCGGGTTACCGTTCATTGTCTAATGTGACAGTGGGAATCCGGGGCGACAGAAAAGACAAATCTCCGAGAATCGGCAATCTCACCGTTTGACAGGTCGCGTCGCCCCGGGAACGCCCTCGGATTCGGCACTTCCCATGCATTCCATTTGTTGGCGCCTGAACAGTAACGCCGATGGTTATCTACCCACCAGAAATTCCACACGAAAAGAGGGAGCGCCTCGTCATCAGAGGCAGCTCCCTTACTATTTCAACATTCTTCTATAGGTTCAGTTATCTGCTCGCCTTTTTCTTCTTCCGGCGGTCGCTTCTTGCCCGGGCAGCCCGGATGATCTCGCTGAAGTCCAGGGTAACAAGAGCGCTGACGCCCCAGATCAGCCGATCCTTTCCATTGCTGTCTTTCAGGTGATAGACAGGGATATCCCTGCGGCCCTTGGCCCAGCGGTATCCTTCCTTGCCCACGATCTCCTCTGTGGGGAATTCCTCCGTCTCCTGCTGTATGACATCCAGATGGTGCATTTCCGGATCGTGCTTGAGAAAATACTCCGCCGGTACAGTAAAGAGCTCTTTCACATCAGGGTCTTTGGACTCCAGCACATGGGGATTGACCCGTGCAACGAAACAGTAGATCTTGGTTCCTGTCAGACCGTGATAAGTATCCATCTGGTTTATGATCTCGTAATCTCCGCGGATCAGTCCCAGTTCTTCCTCCAGTTCCCTGGCGGCGCAGTCCCAGGAACTTTCCGCGGCGCCGAGTTCTCCGCCCGGATAGCAGATCTCGCCCTCTCGGTGGAGCTTGCCTTTGTTCCTGACCTCTAAAATGACCATATCCTTCCCGCCACGTTCCATCAGAGGAATGACGCAGGCGAAGTACCGGCGGCTGTCCATGGACTTGGGCTGGCGCTGAGCGAAGATCTCGTCGATCTCATGCTCATAAACCTGGCTCGTATCGTCGATGGTCCGGGCACTCCAGGTATCCCGCAGTGTGATCAGCGACGCGGTGATCAGCAGCACGATGCCCACGATGGTATTCCAGTAGATGGACTCATGGAGCAGCAGAACTGCCAGAATCGGTGCGATGGCCGGTTTTATAAAGAATGCAATGGAACCCGTTGTCGCATCGGAATATTTGATGGCGATGAAGTAGAACATGTAGCCCAAGCCGGTGACGAAAACGGCGCAGTAGGCTACGATCATCCAGTTCGCCGCAACGCCGGACAGTACCGGCCTGCCGGTAACCAGGAGAACCACAAGCAGTACAAGAGATCCCAGTATGAAGCTGAGGCTCGTCTGCCGGAATGTCCCCACTCTCGCGATGCTCCGCTTGCCCATGACCGTGTACGCTGCGAATGTGACGGACGCGATGAGCATCAGCCCCATGCCCAGCACGGAATTGCCTTCCTGAACATCCCAGGGGCGGATCATAAAGAACATGGCGACCAGGGCGATAACAAAGGCAAGGCCTTTGGCTTTGTTCATCTTCTCACTGGTGAACAGATGGGCGATCACCATGGTGAATACCGGGTTGAGGCAGATCAGCGACGCAGCCGTAGCCGCATTGCATCGGACGACGCCCAGCTGGAAGCACAGCATGCTGATGGGGATACCCATCACTCCGACAAGGAACAACCAGCTGTAGTCACCGAATCTCAGCCGGTTCCCCTTCTTCCTGCCTTCGGCAATTCCCATAGGCGCCAGGATCAGGCCGCCGATGAAGAAGCGCAGGAACGTCAGCTGCACGGAATCCAGACTGCCTCCGGCCGTCTTCAGCGCAACCTCCATCGTACCGAACAGGAACGCGGTAAGACAGACACAGATAACAACTTTCTTCATGTTAATGTAACTCCTTTAATATAAGAACACGGAATGTAATCTTTCGAAATTAAGCCACATCCAAATAGAAATTGTAGTCTTTTTCCAATGGAACGTCAACGGTCTGCACAGGAATTTTCCGCGAAATTCCGGGAAAGCTGCGATAGTATGCGACATCTTCGACACCATTCCACAGTCATACGATAGCTTGGAAGAACTGATCCAAACTAAAAGCAAAACCATCAGCTCCTGAAGATATTTATCTCAGGCTAATGGTTTCGCCGGTTATCTGTCTTATTAATTATCCCTATCACATTTATTGCGATTTGAATTATCAGAAATAATTTCAGATGCCTTCAGCATTGCTGTTAGTTCTTCTATCTTATTACTCAGTTTATCAATCTTACGACAATATTTTAGGATAACGTATATGATACTCCCCCAAATCACCAGACCAACAAGAGTAATAATCTCATTCATAAACGGCATAACATCACACCTCACCAAGTAGCTTTCCACTGATGCTGCACTTTAATTTTTTTCTTTGTTTTGTCAATGGCGAGATATTTTATCGTAGTATTAAGAAAATAATTTCCAGAACCATCTATCCCCGGTGCAGGATAGTCAACCGTCCATCACTCTCTTTTTCATTTTTTATCCCACTTACTTAGTAACCGAAAATATTCAACCCTTGATTAATCGTTTACTCGGTACCGATATTAAATAGATATCTGCTAAAATTATATATTTATATTTCCTATATGTCAATTCAATACTATCTATTAGTATAATATTGTCCATTCTAACGGGACGGAATCTGCGCAGAGCTGGATGAATGATATATAAAGAAAGACTGTTTCAATTAATGAAACAGCCCCTATTATTCTCTAAAAGAACGTATACTTCCACTCAGGGTGGAATTCATTTTCTACATTATGCAGGTTATTCAGGTTCAGGAACAGCTCGTCTTCCGTGTCCCCGAACAGGACCCGCACATTGTTTGCCGTATCGTCGATCTCCACCGGCCGGTCCGGAAATTCATCATCCGGTTCCCGGGGAAACGGTTCGAACAGCACTTCTGTATTCTCCCGGATCTTTCCGTTGACCTGGGACATGGCCTCCCGGACCTGCTGTCCGTTCAGCATCTGTCCGCCGCAGCTGACAGACGGCGCGAAGCGCAGCCGGTCTTCCCGGATCTCCAGCCTGCCGTCCGCCCCGTCAAAGCATCCCACCAGCATGACCTGATAGTCCTCCGGCTCGATATACTCTATAGGGCTGATCGACAGCTCCCGAAATCCCAGATCCAGCTCTCTGCGGATCCCCACGTTCAGCTGCAGGTCCACACCTTCCCGGTTTATGTCCGCCGCAATGCCCAGCTCTCCCAGAAGAGACTGGATCTCCAGCGTCTCCTGGCTGTGCACCGCCTTTCGATTCCTCGCCATGACGATCCGTCCGCAGTCCGTTTCCATGGTCAGCGTCTGTCCGCTCCAGTCCACCGGCTCGCCGTCCGTTTTCTTCCCGGCGGCGCCGTCTTCCTCCAGGGCCCGCAGCAGGTTCCGCTCGATCCAGCGAATCTTGTCCATGGCACCGCGGAATACGGTCTGTATCTCCGACACCTTATATTCTTCCCGCCGAAGATACTGAAGCTGCGGCAGAGCGAACGTCCCGTCAAATCCAGGGCGTGCCTCTTCCTTCAGCGTACCGTCAAGGAACAAAACCCTCCCTGCCGGGTATACGGCTATTTTCTTGACAGTCAGGCCCTCGACATTGGTCAGGATCACCTCGGCATCCTGAAAACCTCCGAGCCACTCCTTATCCAGATCGTATCCGTCTACAAATTTCATATTCTGTCCCTGCTCCTCCGTCTGCCGCCGTGCGGCAGGTCACCCGTACGAGAAAAATAACGAAACTGCTAAAATATGTGAATGCTGTTATGATTCAACTTTAATAATACGTTACCAGCCATAGCCTGTCAATAGCTGTCCTGCCTCAGGATAGTGTCAAGTTGTTAGGGAGTTTTTTGTTGACAATCCTCGGTGGGTATCTTCTTGCATAGGGATTAGCATAGGGGATTTCTT
>OMXT01000059.1 GCA_900315125.1 uncultured Eubacteriales bacterium | reverse complement strand
TCTATGGAAAAACCCAAAAGCCCCTGCAAATACAAGCTAAGAAAAGATCTTTCAAGATAAATCAAGGTAGTTTATTTGACACTACCAGACTCCCACTGGAGGTAAAAAAATGAACGAAGAGAAAACAACAATCATAGATCAGGACGATATTGAACTTGACGAAGCCATGAAGCGCGGTGTTGAGCAGTCTATACAAGAAGTCTGGGCGACAGGAAATCCAATCGTAAAATATGATCCGATATTGAAAAAGCCCTATTTCCTTTATCCAAACGGGGAAAAAAAATATGCATACTAAAAAGCCGGAGATAATTGTCTTTGCAGGGCCCAATGGCAGTGGAAAATCTTCCGTCACAAAACAGGCAAGAATCGTTGGCAAGTACATCAATGCCGATGAGATTAAAGCCGCTACAGGATGCTCTGATCTGGATGCAGCCTCGCAGGCTGAGAAACTCAGAGAAACCGCTTTATCGAATCGCGATGATTTTACCTTCGAGACCGTTCTTTCTACCCGAAGGAATCTCGATCTGCTGCAGCGGGCAAAAGATGCCGGATATTTTATCCGCTGTATTTACGTCGTCACGAAAGACCCAAATATCAACGTCTACCGAGTTATGTCCAGATTAAACAGCGGTGGCCACGGTGTACCCGCAGACAAAGTTATCAAAAGATACGAGAGATGTTTTGAACTGCTCCCCGAAGTATACGAACTGGCAGATACATTTTATTTATATGACAACAGCGATCAACTCACAAGAGTTGCGGTGAAAAAACGAGGCATATTAGAGATCCATCCAAACGAATTCTGGACTGACGATGAGGTACAGAATGCTTTATTATCGCATCCAGAAGCTATATAGTCGAATTAACCCGCGGTAATATCAGAAACTCAAGAAGGACTTGATGATATCCATGCCGGCAGAACCCGAGATGCATCAAAAGCATTTCGGGATCTCCAAAAATTATCTGCCCATGAAATAATATGAAAAGAAATATTGTTTCATATGAAAATTCAATCTCCAATATAGTGCCAATACTATATTATAATACGAGGTGATTTAATTGAAAGTCTATTTGGATAACTGTTGCTATAACCGGCCTTTTGATAGACAGGACAATGCCCGCGTCCACCTGGAATCCCTTGCCAAGCTTGAATTGCAGGAACGGATTCGCAAAGGCGAACTTGATATGGTCTGGTCCTATGTCCTGGATTACGAAGCATCAAGGAATCCGTACAAAGACAGACGGGAGTCGATTCTCCCCTGGATAAGTATGGCTTCTCAGATCATTACCGGCGAAACTGCAGAAATCATCAGAAATCATCGATATAGCAAAGCATTTACAAGATAAGTACCGATTCAAACGATACGATTCTCTCCACATTGCATGTGCGATTGCTGCCGACTGTGATTACTTTGTAACTACAGATGATAAATTGCTAAAATCAAATGCAGCCGAAATACATATTGTCAATCCTATGGGGTTAGTATAAAGGAGTAACCATTATGAGTGACACTGCATTAAGATATGAAGGTATGAATCTTCTACTGAAAGGTCTGGGAAGTGTAGAGGCCGAAAGATTTATTACAATGATAATACATGACAACATCAACTATACCGAATGGAGAAGGGATGGGCTCGACGAGCTGGAATCCATCGAGGAACTTAGCAAAACAGCTTCTGAATATTTCGCGAAGATGCACCCGGAACTCGTATGAACATTATTGCCCCGTAAATGGTAAAGAAGTATTCGATACCGAAAAGCCCTATTTTCTTTATCCAAACAGGGAAAATCATCGTAATAAAACCCCAACGATCATCATCCTGACAAAGCAGACGGCAATTGACAGCGCGGCGAATACTGCCCTGCCATATATAATCTTTCCTGCCCGGAATTCAGTAAAATCCTTCCCACAAATCACTCGAATTTTTATATTCTACGACAAAGTATTACTTGCTGTTATCCGGTGTTTCTAAATTCCAGGTCCATTGGAATCACCTGCGTTCAGCTTCACGATACGGTATCACATGATACGTGGGAATACGGCATAAATCAGATCCTGGTGCTCAGGGTGTCGAGGAGATCCAGAGTAATATCCACGCATCGAAAAAATCGAAACGCACCCTTATATGCCCGTCGTCACTCTCTGTCATACACATACACTGCAAAGAGTACGATCACCGTGCCCACGATCTGCAGGACGGTAAGCCTCACACCGAGGACCAGGAAAGCAATCACGATAGTGAAGATAGGCTCCAGCAGCGACAGTATGGATACTTCTCCCACTGACAGGCTCGCAATGGCTCCGTTGAAGCAGAAGAAACCGATGACCGTGGAACAGACAGCCAGGATCAGCACATTGATAACAATAGACGGCTGGTCCGGCAGCGCAAACTCTCCGTTGATCTGGGCGTAGATGAAATAGACAACGGCGCAGACCAGGCAGAGGTACATAGTCAGTACCGTTGTGTCCAGATCTGCGATGAATTTCTTGGTGTAAACCATATAGACGGTGCTGATCAGCGCAGTGAGAACCACATATATGATCCCCCGGATCTGCAGCATGTCCCAGGGCGCGTAAAGAACGATGCAGACACCGGTGATAGAAAGCAGGACGCCCAGGACTTTGTTCTTCGTGATTTTCTCATGCAGAATAAAATACGCCAGGATCAGCACGAACAAAGGATAGCAGTGATAGAGGATCTCCCCGATGGACGAGGAGATGTAATTGAATGAGGAGAAGAAGAAGATGCACTGGGCACTGTAGATCAGTCCCGCACCAATGACCTGCAGATATTCTTTACTGCCGGCCAGCTGGATCCTTCGCCCCCGGATCAGACAATAGAGGAAGAATATCACCCCTGCAATGCCAAAACGATAGAACAGCAGCGTTGCTGCGGTCATATGAGGTGAAAGACCCATCTGTGCCAGCACAGGGATCAGACTGAATCCGGCTGTGGCGGCGATGATATTAATGAGGCCTTTCCTGTGGTTTGAGATCTCTCCTGTATTTCTCATATCGCCTTCCCTCCCCGCTGTTGCCAGCATCCGCGGAAAGAGCTTCTAACATTAACATTGTATCATATTAGTTCTTATTTATCATTAATAACAATAAAATTAATAATATTTCATCTTAACGAGCAGTTTATTCATCCACCTATTCCTGGCCAAGCAGTCTCTCGCAGAGCCCTCGGGCTGCCTGTTCTGCCGCATCGCCCTCCAGCTTCTCTATCTGTCTGCAATATATCTCCGCAAGTTTCCGGGCATATGCTGTCAGGGCTTTGACATAAGCAGACTCGAACTGGCTCTGGGCATAGTCATCGTCTCCGCTCCGGGAATCATCCCAGGCGAAGTACGCCTCTGCCGAATCATCTGCCAGCTGCTCCAGTTCCTGAAGTGCCGGAGCAGCGCCGGGGCTGTTCCAGACCAGATATCCCAGCTTATATACGCCGAAAGGAAGGACATTCGGTCCCTCATGCTCTGTCTGATCCACGTCCTCCGCATAGTCATCCGGGATCCAGGAGCAGACCGGGCAGCATTCCTGCTCCTCCAGCTCCTCCTCTGTAAATATGTGTTTTCCGCAGACGGGGCAGCGCCGCCGGTCTGTCAATTCCAGGATCTGTTCGGAGCACAGCTGAAAGTCATCCGGCGTTATCGTGATCTTCCGCTCTTCCGCCTCTTCAGCCAGCTGCCGGCAGATTTCCTCATTCAGATCCCTGATCTCAAAGGACGTCTGACTGAGGATCCATCCCTCGATCTCTTTCGCTTCCGGCTCGTATTTAACCCAAAAATCCCCTGTCCACAGCATCCCGGAGTACCGTTCAAGAATATCGTATTCCGCAAGGCTCCTGCTGATCCGTTCCTTCAGTTCCATGTTGTTCACCGTGCGTATGACCAGCCCGTCGGTTCCGGATTCTCGGACTCTGGCCTTTCTCTTATCCGTAATGATCGAAAGCAGATGGTCGAAGATGCATGCCCGTTCCCAGTCCCTCGGACAGAAACTACCGCTGACGCTGGCTTTGGCCCATTCGATCTCGTTCTCCGAAAGATATTCCCTGATATCCTCCGTAGGCATGACCGCGCTCTCCAGATTCTCCATGGCCTTCGCATTTACCTCCGCAGCATATCCGCCCATACCGTAGAGCAGCTCCTCGTTCTTAAACTCCTCCCACCTGAGGTATTCCAGCCAGTGAGAAACGTTCCCTCTGCGGAGCAGCTCCATCAGCGAATGTTCACTGAGTTTATATGCCTGGCTTATCATGGCGATAATGACGTCCGCGGACAGGATCTCTGGTATGGCGAGCTTCAGGGAACAAAGCCCTGACCGGATGCCGTTACGGGCAAGCAGGTCTTTGTTCCCGGCGGGGTCAAAAAAGACCGCGTGCTTCTCGTAGAATTCTTCGACTCTTCCCTCCAGCTCTTCCACGCTGCCCAGCTGCTCCGGCGTCAGGAGGTCATGGAGTTTTCTGCCCCGGATGCTCTCCTTTTTCAGCGCTTCTGTCACACTCTCGATTTCCGGTATCATCTCTGTAATTGATTCGAACATGATCCTTCCTCCCCGCACGTATTGCGACCAGCTTATAGAAAAGCCTCCTGGTATATGCCCTTACTGCTTTCTGTAATAAGCATATATCAGGAGGCCTGCTCTGTGGTCGCATGATGTGCGACATTTCCGCCTGTCCCTACAGTTTCAGCCCCCGCAGCTGACCCTGCATTTCCCCCACCTGCCAGATGGCTGCGGAAACATCCTTCTTCGCCTGTTCGATCTGCGTCTGCACCAGGTAGTCAGCGATGAACCCGTCCATGAAATAATCAGCGAATGTCAGAAAGCCATCCACCTGAACATCCGGCAGCGCCGCCGCTTCTCTGACGTCGCTGATTTCTCTGCTGTAATTCCAGAGGGCCTGGCGCGCCGCGTCCACAGCGGCGCTGGCCTGATTGATATGACCGTGTTTCAGCATTGTCGAAATCAAGCCGCCCCCGAACATGTCCACGAAGCCCCAGCCGCCGGCTTTCCCCAGTTCATCCTTCGCTCGCTGAAGGCACCGGATCGCTTCATCTCCAGCTGCCAGCGCTTCCTGTATTTCTTTCTCTCTGTCATAAGTATCCATTTATTCGCCGTTCCTTTCTCCAAACTGTACTTCGTTCCCGGAAACTCTATATTATTATGATACAGGAAGAACCGGTTCCGGAACACCGCCTGTTTGGAGAAATAGAGGGGTTATTCCGTCGCTGAGTGTTCGTCACTTACATGACGGTTGCAAGCTTTTCATTGATCCTGCCCATGACTTCCGCGAAATACTTCGCTTCTGCGTCATTCATATCTTCTTTTATCTCATCCAGCTTTTCCATCGTATCAGCGTACTGATCCATGTAATCCAGATAATCGTCCATCATTGCAGACGTATCATCAGAGTCCTTGTATTTTTTCATGAAGGCCACATACTTATCAAAGAACTTTTCGTAACTGTCCATGGCTTCCTTAAATTCGGGGCGCATCCCGTCCACCAGATCGCTTCTGCTTTTATTGGTCTTCTTTTCCTGTGTTTCGGTTTCCTGCTCTGCGTCATTGTCATTAGAACTGGCTGAAGCTGTCTCTTTTTCTGCGGTATCCGTCTTCTTTGAGTGCTCTGTTTCTAACTTATCTAATGTTTTATCCACCTTAGCAAGTATTTCGTCTGCTCCGTAGTTTCCTTCGTACAGTTCATCGGAAACCGTATCACAGATCAAATAAACGCGATCTGTCTCAGTCTCGAAAAGCTTTTCCAGAGTATCATACTTACCAGAAAAGTATTTATCTGCCTTTTTGTACACCCGGTCGTACTCATCACCATAATCCGGATCCAGTTTCTCAGCAATATCGCTTGCAAACAGTGTAGCATCACTGGCATTGTCATAAACGACTTTATTCTCAAGCTCACTTGTTCCATCCTCAATTAATGCCTTGGATAAGTCATCGTAAACATCGGAAACTGCATCATCTCTGTCATCTGAATCATCAATATTCTTTATCTTTTCGACCGACAATTTAGAGAAGGTTTTCGCATTGTTTTCCATCCTGGTGAAATAGGAAGAAGACTCCTCTTCCGCATCGGCATACCACTCATCTATCTTTTTCCTTGCATCGTCATAACTGGAA
The DNA here is from genome assembly GCA_900315125.1 of uncultured Eubacteriales bacterium. Taxonomy (GTDB): domain Bacteria; phylum Bacillota; class Clostridia; order Peptostreptococcales; family Anaerovoracaceae; genus Aminicella. Next base: position 9,111 of record OMXT01000059.1, on the reverse strand, counting down.
TACTCTCCATCTTTGATATAATCCGAAACCTCTTCGAATTGCTCATCTAATTTATCGATCGTGTCCTGGGTATCCTTATCCATAGCTGCCGCCACTTCTTCCGGTGTCTGATTTGTGTTTGTCTGTCCGCCGCCGCACGCCGTAAACATCATAACCGTCGTGACCGCAAGGCACAGGCACAGGGCCGTCTTCCATTTACTGCTCATTTTCTTTCTCGTCATAACTCTTTACCTCCTGGGGACAGTGTACCGCCTGCCCAGTTGGTTCTGGATTTGTGACTGCATTCGATTTGCGTTCCCGCTTTATGATTCTGACAGCTGCTCCAGCTCGTGCTCCAGCGCTTCCACCGGCGCTTCCAGCTCCTGCTCCCGTTCCGGCATGCCCGCCTCACAGAAAATATCCGCCAGATAGCTGTAGAGGTCCAGCTGCTTCCGGATATAAGGGAGCACGCCCTGGTGGCGGGCGCAGACATCGATCCCCAGGCGGAGCACCCGTTCTGATTCGGCGAAACGGTCCCAGTTTCTCAGCAGGTCCGCATAGGGAATGAGAATATCATCGATCAGCGTCAGATCCGGCGCTGACCGCTTTCCTGCAATCTCCCGGGCCTCGGAGACGCACTGCATCATCCGCTCAATGTCCGGACGTATAAACGTAAAATACCAGGCTCTGGACATGTAGTAACTGCTTTGGAGTTCCAGGTATTCCGGCGAATCCTTATCGCCGATCTCCTGCCATACCTGACGGTAAAGCTCATCAATTTCCCGTCGCTTTCGGGGTCCGCGCCCCCGTGATCCGCTCCTCACAAGCAGATTCGCCCGGGAGAGCCGGTACCGGGCAAGCTGGGTGCCGCTGTCCGGATCAGCGGAACGAGCAGCCCGGGCCATGGCGTCTATAGCGCAGTCCACAGAGCGCAGGATGCCCCTGCTCCTGCGGCGGTAGTCCCCGCCTGCCATATACTCTTCATAGTCTCCAAGCATGTCATAGTAAACGGCTGTGACATAGTTGTTCTTTTCTTTTTGCACAAAGTCTTCCGCGCCTCGTATCAGCCGTTCTGCCGCCTCCGTATCGCCCTTCTGCAGATAAATATAAACGAGATAATCCGCAGTCAGTATCCATCGCTTCGGATCCATATCCCGCTCCAGCAGCTGCTCCGAATATTTAATAATAAAGTCCTCCCGATCCTTCGGCATATGCCGGACTGTCTGGTAAAGCAGCTCCGTATAATCTGCGGAATCCCGGAGCATGGAAACTGATGCTCCGCTGGCTGCGGCGCACTCCGCCGCCCGGAGCCAGAGCGGGCTGTCTTTTTCCAGCCCCGCCGCGATCCCCTGCATCAAGAGGAAAACAGACTGAAGGGACCCTTTCGTCCACTCCCATCGTCCCGCCGCCTCCCGGATCACCGGATGGAGGCAGAATCTGCCGTTTCGCATTTCCACCCAGCCGCCATGAAGCAGCCGTTCAAGCCTGCCCGGATCAAGCATGCCCGGGAACTGCTGGATCCCAAGACTGGCGGAATCCACGAGCCAGAGCATCTTCATGAGGCTGCGTTCCTCTTCATTCAGCGCATGTGCTGCGAACAGCCGGTCGATCAGATGGCCCACCGTATCACAGGTTTCCACTTCATCCCGCTGGGAATCTACGATCGCAGGCGTCATATCAGCGAACCCATTTGACCGGACAAGATCAGCGGCTTCCTTCACATTGACATGGCTGGCGGCGATCTGCCGTGCGATCAGTTCCAGCGTAAGCGTGTGCCCGCGAACTGCCTGCACAATGAATTGATAATCCTCAGCCTCACCCGGCTGCAGTTCCCTTCCCATATTGACCTGGAACAGTTCCCGCAGGGCATCCTGGTCTGTAATAGAATCCAGACGAATGTGCCGGCGCCTTGGAAACTCGCACCGCGTCAGGATAATGATCTTCCAGTCCGCATTGCGCACTGCCCGCAGGTCTTCGTTCAAATCTCCGTCGAAGTTGTCTATGACAAGCAGAGTAGGAGTCTTTGAGACCAGTTTACGGATCTCCCGCATCTTGCGATGGAAATATTCTTCCGTCGTTTCCTCCGGCAGTTTCTCTACCGTATTGATCTGCAGCTGGTCATCATCGGCGATCGTAAGGCGGATAGAATCATGGTAATAGAGATAGAGAACTGCATCAAACGCATCTCTGTGTCCGGTGAGATACTGCCGGATCAGCGTACTTTTTCCGATCCCGCCCATGCCTGTAATGAACAGGAGATTAGATTCTCCTGTGTTTATCCAGTCATCGATCTCCGACAGTTCTTCTCTGCGGTCCACATGATGCCAGGGCTTCTCAATACGGGACGAAACGATATAGGGCGCAGTGACTGCAGTAAGAGGCTCGATCCGGTCCAATGCTGCGATGACCTGATCCATATCCGGATAACGGTCCGGCCAGTAATTCGCCAGCGTCCTGTGAAAGAATTCCGTCAGCGCCGGAAACAGTCGATCGGAATAGTCCCCGCCGTAGTTCATCTTATCCCAGCTGAATACAGCCATACTGCTGCAGTCCGGCGCCTCTGCCGTCCGTCCGAACAGGAGCCAGAAGAGGAGCGCGCCGATCCCGTAAACATCCGTATGTTTTCCGATGCGGTCCATGGCGCCCTGCTGCTGTTCCAGGGCAGAGAAGCCTTTGGTATAAGAGATGCGTGCTCCCCTGCCGCCGGATGTCCCGGACTCCCCGCCGATGCGCATCAGTGAATCAAAGTCATAGAGCTGGATCAGCTCCGTCGTTCCCTCTATGACCAGGATATTCGACGGTTTGATATCGAGATAGAGGTACCCCTGCTCGTGTATCCTGCGGATCGCGTTGGCAGTGCTCCTGACGATGCGCACGCAGTCCCGCAGAGAGGCAGGAATGGCATCAGAAAGAGCCCGGCCTTCCAGATAGGTCGAGATAACATAATATGTATGGTTTGCCTGATAGATGTCAAAGGTATTCGCAATGGAATTGGTCAGTCCACTGACCATAAAAAGATCATTATTGAGCCGGAATGCCTCCCGAAACTCCTGTTTTTCCCGCTCAAAGGCTGCCCTGTCCGGACCGGACGCGGACAGACTGCCGTCTGATGACCTGGAAAGAGAGAGACGGAACGGATAGCATTCCCTGATGCGGACGATCCGAGGCAGCCCCATATTATTCGTGTATTCCCCATCATAAACGATCGAGGAGCCTCCCCTTCCAATCTCCCCGGTGATCCGGTAGGATACCGCTCCTCCCTCTGCGTTGGTAAATCTAAGCACCGTATTCTGTTTCAGCGCAGTCCTTGCATCCATTCCCAGCCCTCACAGTCCCGTTTCTGTATGATCCATCGTTTGCTTAGATCATACATTTACTGTTCTAAAGACTGGATTTGTGACTGCGCTGCTTCTTCCTGCTTCACGAGGAAGAGTTCGTTCATAAATCCCCGCAGTGTCGGCAGGGGATAGTCGTCCTGGATCCCGTGGAGAAAGATCCAGTCGTAGGGGTTGCCGGGATAGAGCTCCGGATATCCGGAATCCACGAGATAACGGTCGATCTCTGCCTGGCAGCGGTCCGCGTCTCCGCCCTCTGCCGCATAGATCCCGTCTCCCTTCGCCAGCGCCCTGGTTACCCAGAACTGATAAAACGTAAGCAGTATCATGGCTTTGCGGACCTTTTCGTGAGAAACGTGGACGCCCCGCAGCATGCGGTTGATCCCTTCCCTGTCCGGAAAGGCTTCCTCCGCCATGGGATGCAGTATCGCGTTGTTTTTCAGTATTTTCTTGAGAGACCGGTCCCCGCCGAAGGCATCGGTCCGATCCGCATGGATCCCCAGGATCTGAAGATAGATATCCCAGTCCGACCGCCCCTTATACGGATCTTCCTCTTCCAAAAACAGTTTGCGCTCCCGGGCGGCCAGACCGTCCTCCGGTCTGCTGATGCTGTCCCAGATGCTCCGGATATACCGGTACGCCGTCGCGTTGTTATAGCCGAACTGGGCATAGTTCGCCCGGAAGAAATCCAGCAGCTCCTCCGGAGAACGGGAGCGGTCGATCTGGTCTATGATGGATGCGGTGTAGAGGATATCTTCCTCCGACTCAAAGTCCAGCGGGCCCTTGTCATCCTCAGGCGCCCGCCGGATCAGCTCCTGGGCTTCCTGAAAACTGAGACCGCTGCAGAATGCATAGTAATAGATCGCCTCCCGGATATAATGGCAGTCGAATCCTCTCCCAAGGCAGGCGACGCGGAAGAAATCTTCTGTTTCTTTCACATTCAGATGAAAGGCGAAGCAGATCAGATAAGCAGTTTTCCGCCTGACCTGGCTTTGTCCCCGAAACCAGGATGACATCCCCCGGGGCGCCGGTATCCCCGCTTCCCTGAAGCGCGCCTTCAGGAACGCGGCTTTCCCTTCCGCGTCAGCGATATCCCCATCATAGCCGTGATCCTGCAGGAACTCGTCCATCACCTCACTGAAACTGCGGAAGAGCCGTGCGACCTCTGCCAGCTCCTCCCCGTAATTGTCATCCTCCGGCCGGATGTCGTAGCTCCGGCTCTCCATATCATCCGCGTATCTGCTCATGTCGTCTCGTTTAATTTCTGTTTCGGGTCAGTACTGATACCTTATTCTACCATGTATCATACGGCATTTCCAGAAATATGCCGGGACCGGACGCAGCTCCGCGACGCAGGTTTTCTCCAAAAGTTCTATCCGAAGATATTCAGGCACACAACGCTGACTGCAATACCGAACACAGCGATCCAGCCGATGAGGGACAGGTGCTGCCGGAAAATGATCAGGCCGATCACCGTCGTAGCGACGGTCCCCACCGCGGTCCACGTGGCGTAGCCTACCGCCAGATTTATGACATTGAGGATCTTGGAGAACAAAAAGAACGCCACGGTATAACAGATGATCAGCGCGATCGTATACTTCAGCACTGTAAACTGTTTGCATGCCTCCAGGCAGGAGGAACCGATGATCTCAAGAAAAATAGATATCGCAAGCAGGACATAAGCCTTGCCCTTTGTGATATTCCACATGAATAGCTCCCTTCAAAATGCTAAGATCGTAACGTGCACTTATTTTTATAAACTCTTACCCTACGTTAAAGTCAAGGGGATGCAAAGCCCTGACCTGCTGTTTTCACTCTTATTATTACGTTTTTCGTGCCGAAAACCAGCAGATCCGGCGGGCAAAAGCCCGCCGGATCTGCGTTTCCAGCCCGATATCTGACATTGCGTTAAAGTTTTTGGGAGAGGATCCAGCTATTTGCAGGTGTATCCGCCGTCCACAGCCAGTGTGGTTCCCGTGGTGAAGGCAGCTTCATCGCTTACCATATACAGATAGGCATAGGCGATGTCCAGAGGCTTGCCCAGATGACCGATGGGATGCATGGCCGCCGACTCCGCGCAGTACTCTTCTATGGTCTGTCCGTTCTGTCTTGCGTCTTCCTCTGCCATCGGCGTCAGGATATATCCCGGAGCCACCGCGTTGACCCGGATATTGAGGTGATTCTCGCAGCAGTACAGCGCCGCGCACTTCGTCATCGCTTCCACAGCAGCCTTTGTTGCGCAGTAAGCGAAGAATACAGAATCTCCCCGCAGGCCGTCAACGGATGCAGTGGATACAATCGCGCTGGGCTCGCCGTGCTCCGCCATGGCCTGGATGCCGTACTTCATACCCAGGAAAACACCCTGCTGGTTGACTGCCAGGGTCTGGTTCCATGTTTCCATAGTGGTTTCCACGACGGTTTCCCGATAGCTGATACCTGCATTGTTTACGACGATATTCACCTTGCCGAAGGCGTCCTTCGCCGCAGCAATGCACTTCTCCCAGTCCTCTTCCCGGGATACATCCATCCGGCAGAATATGGCCTTGCCAGGATGATCCTTCTCAATATCAGCCACGACCCTCGCGCCGTTCTTCTCATTTCTGGCGGCTATGACTACAGATGCCCCTTCATCAGCGAACAGTCTGGCGGTCACCTCGCCGATCCCTGCTGCTCCTCCGGTGATGATTGCTACTTTGTTCTTCAGACGATCCATGATTTTTCCTCCTGTACGTGATCCGCTAACTGTTTCTCCTTATCCCGATGCCGCGGTCCGCTGAGTCCGGCATTACATGAGCGTCAGATCTCCGTCCTTTACCCAGCCTTTTTTCCGGCAGAAGGCATTGATGAGGGGCGCGAGGATCGCCGGCAGCACGAAGCTGATCAGGATCAGCCCAAGCCAGTCCATGCCTGTGATCGACGCCCGGGTGCCTGCTTCTATACCGGAGATCCAGCCCTGGAAGACGCCGATCTGCCCCACCAGACCGCATGTCCCCATACCGGAATCTATAGCCGGCCCGTCCATCCTGAGGTGGAACAGGCATGTCGCAATGGGGCCGGTAATAGCCGAGGCCACCGTCGGCCCGATCCAGACCCTGGGATTCTTCACAATGTTGGGCATCTGGAGCATGGATGTGCCGATACCCTGGGAAATCAGACCGCCCCACCGGTTCTCCGGAAAGGACATGACAGCGAAACCCACCATCTGGGCGCAGCATCCTGCCACGGCAGCGCCGCCCGCCAGGCCCGTCAGGCCGAAGGCAGCGCAGATCGCCGCTGATGAAATTGGAAGGGTCAGAGCGATGCCCATAACCACGGAAACAAGGATCCCCATCAGGAATGGCTGCAGATCTGTTGCCCACATGATGAAGTCTCCCACCATCATGGCCAGACTGCCGAGGGGCGGAGCCAGAAGCCAGGAGAAGAAGACACCGACGCCAATGGTCACAAGGGGCGTGACCAGGATGTCTACCTTCGTTTCCCCTGCAGCCATCTTGCCGATCTCCGCGGTGATTATTGCGACAAACAGCACAGCCAGCGGCCCCCCGGCGCCGCCCAGAGCGTTAGATGCAAAGCCCACGGTAATCAGGGAAAACAGCACAAGAGGCGGACATTTCAGCGCCCGTCCTATGGCAGCCGCCATGGCAGGTCCGCTCATAGCCATAGCCAGACCGCCCACCGTATAATCCGTCCCTGCTATGGTGGCAACGGGGGTGATCAGGAACGAAATGTGAAAGATCGTACCGATCGTGTTGATGATCGTGCCGATGAGCAGCGAGCAGAACAGACCCTGGGCCATCGCCCCCAGGGCGTCGATGCCGTATCGTTTCAGCGATATCTCGATATCCTTCCGCTTGAGGAATGCCTTAAATTTATCCATATTTGTCTCCTTAATTATTATCAGGAAATACTGCTGATTAGTGTCGTTGCGTAACGCCATATTATATATGGAATACAAGGATAAAGTCAACATTGACATTGGCCCGGCATACGGCAAACTGAGGAAATAAGAATAAACATCTTGTGAGCATCACGATACCGTGATAATATAACGTAAAGGAGGTAAACGCTGTGCCAGTATTATCACGCTTCTACGGAATTGTCATTAAGATGTATTTTCTCCAGAGTGAACATAATCCTCCGCACATCCACGCCATATACAACGACGATGTTGCTGCTGTCAATTATATGACAGGAGAAGTACTTGAGGGATATCTTCCGCCTAAAGCTCTGAGCATGGTGCGGGAATAGCTGGAACTCCACCGCGATGAAGTGCAGAGGATTTGGGAAACCCAGGAGTTTTTCAAGATTCCCCCACTAGAATAATTACTTACTCTATCGCTGTTTCCTCATGAAAGGGATTTACTGACCAGTATAATATATAAATGTTCCATAAGATCAAGAATATTTCGGCTTTATCGGATTTCCGACTAAGCGTTCAGTTCAGTGAGGGGATTACTAAACTATATGATGTGAAGCCCCTTTTCAATCGTTTTCCGACGTTCCGTTATTTCAAAGAACACGAAGACGAATTCCATTCCGTTTCCGTCGATACTGGCGGCTACGGAGTTGTGTGGAACGACAACCTCGATCTCTCCTGCGATGAACTATGGGAGCATGGCACCTCAGTCGTTACGCCTTTTGATGGTCTTATGTCATTGGCTGACGCGACAGAACTGTGGGGACTGAACGAAAGTACTCTCAGAAAAGCAATTTCCTATGGCAAACTCATCAATGGAATTGACGTCTGTAAATTCGGCAAGCAGTGGGTGATCTCCACCTCAGCCATGGAAAGAGAGTACGGCAAGCCTCCAGTTCATAAATCGCCCTGACCGGCGCTTCGTGCAAGAATCCAAAACAAGAACCTCCGGCGGAGATGCTTGCCGGAGGTTCTTATTTTATGATCGGTCGCGATTGGGATCAGTCACGCAGCGTGCTTCTGCTGATAATTTCGTCCTGTACTTCCTTGCCCAGTTCCACGAAGTGCGCGGAGTAGCCGGCGACGCGGACGATCAGGTCGCGGTGCTTCTGGGGGTTCTTCTGTGCGTCGATGAGGACTTCGTTATCTACGCAGTTAAACTGCATCTGGGCGTTGCCCATGATGGATGCGGTCTTTAACAAAGTCTCGACTGACATGTGTCCCTGAGGTACGTCGATGAAGTGCGGGTCAAACTTGAAGTTATGAGACATACCGAGGCTCATGCATTCGCAGTTGATCTTGGACGCAGACTTGATGATGGCGGTGGGGCCGTTCTTGTCCATACCCTGGGACGGACTCATGCCGTCGGACAGAGGCGCGTATGCCATACGGCCGTCCGGTGTAGCCCCGATCATGCCGCCCAGCGGCGTATTGAAGGACTGGGACAGTGTGCCGTGGATCTGGCGCGCGTAGAGAGAAGGATAGGAGTTCATCTTCTTCTCTGTATAGTCAACGATATCCTTTGCGATATAGTCTACATAATCCTGGTCGTTTCCGAACTTGGGGCAGGCCAGGCAGTCCCTGCGGATCTTCTCATAGCCTTCCCAGTTGGCGTCCATAGCCTCTTTCAGCTCAGCCAGTGTGTACTTCTTATCATCATAAACCAGTTTCTTTACTGCAGCCATGGAGTCCGCATAAGTAGCAAGTCCGGCGAAAATGGTTCCCGGTCCCTCATAGAGGCATGCTCCGCCGTCCATAACGTCACGGCCCTTCTGCATGCATCCGTCAACAAACTGTGAACTTCCACGTATTTTACGACTAAAGAATCCTTCGGACGTTTACGCCTAAAGGATTCTTTACTGTCATTCTGCACTTGTACCC
>OMXT01000067.1 GCA_900315125.1 uncultured Eubacteriales bacterium | reverse complement strand
ATGGAAAAACCCAAAAGCCCCTGCAAATACAAGCTAAGAAAAGATCTTTCAAGATAAATCAAGGTAGTTTATTTGACACTACCGAAATCCAGAAGGGAGCAGTTGAATGAAAAAAGTTCGAGTCTTGCTGCTGACCATCGTCCTTGCAGTGACTATGTCAGTGCCTGCAGCGGTTTTTGCGGTAACCGGCACTGCAGGCGGGAGCACGGAGGGGAGCAGCGGAAACAGCGGCTCATATAATTACGGATCCGGCAGCACAGGGAGCTCTTATAATTACGGATCCGGCAGCTATGGGAACTACGGCAGTTACGGGGACTACAGCGGCTACAGCAGCGGGTACGGATCCAGTTACGGAAGTGATTCATCGGTCAGCATCGTTTTCACAGACGACATCCACTCGGATCTCAGTCAGATTGCGAAAGCAGAGACATTTTTCAGCCAGCAGGAGTATCAGCACGCAGCGGCGGTTTTTCTTGACGCGGGCAACTATTCTATGGGCGAACCTTATGAGACGGTTTACCAGACCAGCGCGCCGGAGCTGAATGTGATCCGGTCCGCTTCTTATGACGCGGTGGGGACCGGAGCTTCGGAACTGGCGCTTGGTCAGAAGGCCTACGCTGCAATGATAAAGAAGGCGCCGGTCCAGACATCTGCCTATACATATTCTTACGGCAGGGCAGGAAGCACAGATAACGGTGCGGCTCTCATCGCATCGAACATGAAGGACGGCAGCGATTTGCCTAAGTCTGTGGTTTCCTATAAGATCATAGAGAAAAATACACGGAAAATTGCCGTATTCAGTATCGTAAGTCCGGATGCTGTCAGTGCAGCGGGCGGGGATGCTTCGGAAGTCACGGATCCAGTGAAAGCTGCAGAAGAAGTGATGAAGAAGATCCGGAAGCAGAATCCCCAGCTTGTAATATGCATGTACTCCGGGGGAGCAGAGGGAACAAAGGCTCAGAGCAAACTGGCATCGGAAGTAGAAGGCATAGACCTTATCATCAGCAGCGGCGGCAGCCGTCTTGAGAAGGCAGTAAAGGAGGGAAATACCCGTATTGTCTCTGCCGGCGGCTCATCTCATATCGGGACAGTCCTCTGCACACAGAGCGATGATAAACTGAAATTCAGTTCCTATAAAGTCAGCGCTCTGAATGACAGCGTATCCGCTGACGGAACGGTGCAGGCAGCAGCGGATAAATATAAATACATCTATAACAGCGGGTATTTTTCCAAGTACGGATTCACCTACGGACAGAAGCTTGCGAAGAGTGAGATCACGTTCCAGCCGTCGGAAGCGGCAGACAGCAACGATCCCTACGGGAATCTCATCGCGTCAGCGTATCTGGACGCTGCCAGACGCCACGGTTTATCTGCGGACGCAGCTATTGCTGCGCAGGGCGCACTGAACCGCAAGGACGCGATCAGCAGCGGCAGCGTTCATGTCAGTGATCTTTATCGTGCCTTTGGTGATGGTGAGGGAAGTGACGGGGCGCCGGGCAAAGGCCTGGTCAGCGTTTACCTGAAAGGTTCTGACCTGACATCCCTTCTTTCTCAGGGCGTGAAGGAAAACGCCGGCGGCAGCCAGCTTTACTTCAGCGGTGTAACCGCTGTGTATAACAAACACCGTCTGGGATCCAGCAAGGTGTATTCTGTAAAAATGACAGCAGACGGCGGGAGCACAGCGATTGAACCGGAAGCCGCATACTGCATCGTCATGGACCGCAGTACTGCTTCGATCATTGAGAAGAAATATCCCTCGGCAGCGGATGCATTCCGGGATAAAGCCGGCAAGGCTTATGGCTCCGCTGTTGGAACAGCCGTAATGAGGAATGATACGCGGGAAATCAAGGAATGGAGCGCGGTCGCCGGCTATCTGAAATACATCGGATCGAATCAGCTGAACAAGCAGTATGCCAAGGCAGGAACAGCTATCGTCTATAATAACAGTTTCAGTCCGTCCAGCATGTTTGCTGAGTCTGGGAAGAGCATAGGCATCATCGTCAGCATTCTGGCGATCGTCATATGTCTTGTGATCCTGCTGATCATACTCCTTCGCCGCAGACGGAGAGGTCCCAGTTTTTCACGGGGATACGGGCGATCCCACGCCCATTATCCGAGGCCGAAGAAGGAGAAGCCGATTTTCCGCAAGAAGCATCGTTTCTAAGATGGGGATCCTCTGGCCGAAGGGGCGGCCGGAAAATTAAAACGAAATATTCGCCTGCAGCCTGATAGGTGCAGGATAATCAGCGAGCTACTACATATTGTGGCTCGCTTCTTTTTGTGCGTTTTATTGAAATATTTATGTGGTTCGATGGTGGGGTAAATTGGAATTTTGAAAGCATAATTTCTTGTAAAGTGGGGGAAAGTGGTGTAAAATGGCTTTGTTAAACAAAAAGGGGTATAGAGGAGTTCAGCCAAATGTTCATGGGCACGTATTACAATTCCATCGATTCCAAAAACCGGCTGATCGTCCCGTCGAAGCACAGGGATCAGCTCGGTGGTAAATGCGTCCTTACAAAGGGATTGGATACGTGCCTGTACATTTATTCGCTGAACGATTGGGAAAAGCAGATGGAGAAGATCGCGGAACTGCCGGAATCGGATCCAAAGGTGCGGGCATTTATCCGCCACTTTTGCGCCAACGCGGTGGAATGCGAGTTTGACAGACAGGGGAGAGTGGTGATCCCGCAGCCCCTGATTGATTACGCGGAGATAAAAAAAGATCTGGTGACCATGGGCGCCATGAAGAAGATAGAGATCTGGAGCAGGGAAGTCTGGGAAACGCCGGACAATGAGGGAAAGATGGATTCCCAGGAATACGCGGAAGCGTTGGAAAAGTATCATTTCTAGAACAAAGGATGGATCGCCATGGAATTCAGACATGTACCTGTTCTCCTGAATCAATGTATCGAGGCGCTGAACATACGCCCGGAAGGCATATATGTGGACGGGACCGTCGGCGGAGCCGGCCATTCCCGGCACATAGCAGAGAAGCTTTCGGAAAAGGGTCGTCTCATAGGAATTGACAGGGATGAGGAGGCGCTGAAAACAGCGGAAGAGCGGCTTGCGGGATTTCCCTGCAGGGTCGATCTTGTACAGAGCAATTACGCGGATATCCGGTCGGTGCTGACGCAGCTGGATATACCGGGCATAGACGGAGCGCTGCTGGATATCGGTGTTTCGTCTTTTCAGCTTGATAATCCGGAAAGGGGATTCTCCTACATGCACGATGCGCCTCTGGATATGCGCATGAACCAGGAGGATCCGCTGACGGCTTGGGATGTGGTCAACCGCTACAGCGAAGGGGATCTGGCGCGGATCATCCGGGAATACGGAGAGGAACGGTGGGCGAAGCGCATCGCCTCTTTCGTCGTGGAGAGAAGGAGAACTCAGCCGATCGACAGCACGGGGCAGCTGGTAGAGATCATCAAGGCGGCGATACCCGCCAAGGCGCGCCGCAGCGGGCCCCATCCCGCCAAACGGACGTTCCAGGCGATAAGGATAGAAGTTAATGATGAGCTGGGACAGCTCAAGAGAGCTGTGGAAGAATATCTTGACGTCATGAATGTGGGCGGCAGGCTGGCGGTGATCACGTTCCATTCACTGGAGGATCGGATCGTGAAGGAAGCCTTCCAGAAAAGAGCCAACCCATGTACATGTCCTCCGGAACTGCCGGTCTGCGTATGCGGTAAAGTGGCTGATGTGCGGAAGGTCACGCGCAAGCCGATCCAGCCGGAGGAAGAGGAGCTGGAGGTCAACCCCAGATCCCGCAGCGCCAAGTTAAGAGTGTGTGAGAAGATCAATAAGAAGTAGGGAGTCGGGTCGATGGATGTAAGGGACAAGAGAAGGATCATAACAATGGTAATTATTGCCGGGCTGATCTGCATCGCCATGGTCGTAATGAAGGCACAGGCAGCAGAGCTTCGGTGCGACAATAATGCGCTGATCGCCAAGAACGAGGCGCTGAAAGGAGAAGTAGCCACACTTCATATCAAGATCAGAACAGAGAACAACATAGAACACATAGAGAATATGGCGAAGAATAAGCTGGGCATGGTCTATCCTACGCAGGATGACTGCATTTATCTGAAGGACAGCGATGCGCCCGGCAGCAATTTCGCATCGGTAATAAAGCATTCGGTTTATAATTAGTACGGCCTGCCGCAGAAAGTTAAGCAGTCCGCAGGAATTCACTCTTTATTACAGGGCGGTTCTCGGCTATAATAATATGGGCAGGTATTCAGACGACAGAATGTAATCAGCCGTCTGATTTTTTTTAGAGATAGAATCACGCGGGTTTCCGCAGAGGGAGCAGGGGGACAGAGTAATCCAATGATAGAAGTCAGAATGAAAAATAAAAAAAGAATCATTATTGGCTTTATGATCATTGCTTTCCTGATGATCCTGCTCTGTCTCCGTACCGCGTGGATCCAGGTCGTAAAGGCGGACGACTACAGTGAGACGGCGACGAACCAGCAGATGAGCGATATCCCTCTGGAGGCGGAGCGGGGCTCGATCTTTGACAGGAACGGACAGCAGATGGCAGTCAGCGCGACATGCTATTCCATGTGGGTACGGCCCGCGCAGATCACAGAGAATTACGATAACGAAGAGAAATACACAGAACTCTGCCAGAAGCTTGCGGTGATCCTGGATGCCAAGGCAGCGGATCTGAGAAAAGAACTGAAACAGGATTCCACACTTGTGTGCATTGCCAGATATCTGGATAAGAGCCAGAGAGATAAGATCGCCGATCTGGAAATACCGGGTGTTGAGCTCTCTGAGGGGACCAGGCGGTATTATCCCATGAAGACGTCGGCGGCCAAACTGCTGGGCAGTGTGACCGATGACGGCGTCGGCCGTACGGGGATCGAGTCGGAGTTCGATAAATATCTCAGCGGCGTCTCCGGCAGATGGATCAAGGCGACGGACCTGAACGGCGATACCCTTTCTTACGGCAAGCAGACGCTCCATCAGGCTAAGAACGGATATAATGTCCATCTTACGGTGGATGAGGTCCTGCAGCACTATGCGGAAGAGGCAGCGGAAAAAGGCATGAAGGATACCAAAGCGTCAAGGGTCATGATCCTTGTGATGAATCCGAAAAACGGAGACGTCCTGGCCATGGCGGCGACACCGTCCTTCGACCCGAATAACGCAACCGCGCCTTTGTCCTCCTCGGATAAAAAAGCATATGATAAGATGACGGACAAGGAGCAGAGCGAGTACCTGAGCCAGATGTGGAGCAATCCCCTGGTCAGCAACCTGTACGAGCCCGGTTCCACATTCAAACTGCTGACCACGTCAGCGGCACTGGAGGAGGGGGTCACGACGCCCGGCGCCAGATATTACGATTCCGGTTCTATCAACGTGGACGGGACGGTCCTCCACTGCTGGAACCTGGCGGGCCACGGCGCCCAGTCTCTAACCGAGGCTGTGGGGAATTCCTGCAATCCGGTGCAGGTGGAACTGGCGCTGAAGATGGGTAAGAAGAAATACTATAATTACCTGGAGATGTTCGGAATAACAGATACGACGGGCATAGACCTGCCGGCAGAGACGTCAGCGCTGATCAAGGATGAGTCCGGCCTGACGAACGTGGACCTTGCCACCATGGCTTACGGCCAGGGCATAGCGGTAACGCCCATACAGCTCCTGACGGCGATCAACGCCATCGGGAATGACGGCGTGATGATGAAGCCCAGGATCGTCAGTAAACTGACGAACTCTGAGGGCAAGACAGTCAGGAACTATCCTACAGAGAAGGTCCGCAAGGTCATCTCTTCCAAGACAGCGGACGAGATGCGGTCTATCATGGAATACGTTGTAGAGAAAGGCGGCGGCGGGGCAGCCGGCGTTCCCGGATACCGGGTAGGAGGCAAGACCGGAACGGCGGATAAGGTCGTAAACGGCGTGTATACCAAGGATACCTATTCCTCCTTCGTGGGCATGGCGCCTATGGATGATCCCAGGATATCCATGCTCGTGGTGGTGGACAGCCCCAAGGGGAATCAGTACGGAAGCAGTACGGCGGCCCCGATCGCCAATACGTTCCTGACCAAGGCGCTGACTTATCTGGAAGTCAGCCCCAGATATACGAGCGAAGAAGAAAAGGCGCTCGGATCATCTATTGTTTATGTGCCCAAGGTGAAGGGGATGACATATTCCCAGGCAGTGCAGGAATTGAAAAAAGCCGGTCTGAAATATACGGTCAGTCCTAAGATAAAGAAGGATACGACGTTCAAGATCGTTGACCAGTATCCTGCCGCCGGATCTAAAGTCACCAAAGGGGATACAATATATCTATACAGGAAGTAGCAGAGGAGTAATTATGGACGCGATTACAGTAAGACAGGCGGCGCAGGCCGCGCAGGGCAGGATCATAGCAGGCAGCCCGGACGCTGCATTCACAGGAGTATGTACAGATTCGCGGAAATTCCGCCAGGGAGATCTGTTCGTCGCCCTTCACGGAGAGGTCGTCGACGCGCACAAGTTCATACCCCAGGTAGCGAAGGAGGGAGGAACATTCTTCCTTGTCTCGGATCCCGAGTCCGTTCAGGGACTGACCGACGTGAATGCCATACTTGTAGACGACACGCTGAAAGGGCTGCAGCTCCTGGCAGGCTGGTATCTCGATCATATCGGCGTGCGGCGCATAGCGGTTACAGGAAGTGTGGGAAAGACATCCACCCGGGATATGGTTTACTATATCCTCAGCGAGAAGTATAAGACGGGCAAGCCCATCGCAAACTACAACAGTGATGTAGGCGTTCCTCTGACCATATTCGGCTTTGACAGCAGCATGCAGATGTGCGTTCTGGAGGAAGGCATGGAGCATGCCGGTGAGATCCACCGCCTGGTAGAGTTCACTCATCCGGACGCAGCGATCATTACCAATGTCGGGATCACCCACCTTGAGAACCTGGGAACCAGGGAGAATATTTATAAAGCCAAGATGGAGATCACCGACGAATTCGGGCCGGATAACACGCTGATCATCAATGAGGACAACGACATGCTCGACCGCAGCAAGATCCACGGCAATTACCGGGTGATCACGGTAGGCAGCGGCAGCGATGCGGATTATCAGGTCACGGATGTGGAGGACCACGGTGAAAACGGCGTCAGCTTCCGCCTGAAGACTGGGGGAGAGGAAAGGACAATCGAGCTCAGCGTGCCTGGCGCTCACAATGCCATCAATGCGGGCCTTGCCATCGCGGCGTGCCAGCTCTTCGGCGTGACACTGGATCAGGCAGTCACAGGCCTTTCCAAGCTGCAGCTGACAGGAAAACGACTGAAATTCCGGGAGTCCCATGGCATCAAGGTGCTGGACGATTCCTACAACGCAGCGCCGGCTTCCGTTGAATCAGGGATCGATACTCTGGTTCACACAGACGGGAAGCGCCATGTGGTGATCCTGGGGGATATGAATGAGCTGGGCAGTGAGGAAACGGCCCTCCACGAGGAGGTCGGCCGCTATGCAGCGGAAAAGGGGATCGATCTTGTCATAGGCTGCGGCAGTCCGCACAAAGCCCAGGCTATCGCCCGGGCGGCGAAGGAGCAGGGCGTCGAGTCCTACGCCTTTGAGACGAAAGAAGAACTGTATCCGCATCTGCCGGAACTGCTTAAGACCGGTGATGTGATACTGATCAAGGCATCTATGACCAGACATTTCTGGGAGATATCAGACAGAATTATTGAGAGATAGGGGAAGAACGTATGGCAGTTTATCAGTTTATAGTAATCATCGTCCTTGCATTCCTGGCAGGGACTGTCTTCACATCTCTGGAGATACCCATACTCCAGAACAAGCAGTTCCGGCAGTTTATCCGGGAAGACGGCCCTCAGTCTCACCTGAAGAAGGAGGGAACGCCCACCATGGGAGGCATCGCCATTTATGCCGCCATATTCCTGGTATGTATGATCGGGAGCAAGCCCACGAAGGAAATACTCGTTATCCTTCTTGTTGGGCTGGCCTTCGGGCTCATCGGCTTTCTGGACGATTTCATCAAGGTGACGGCGAAGCATAATCTGGGTCTTCGGGCATGGCAGAAGCTGGTGCTCCAGATCCTCGTGGGCGTCCTGTTCGGCTTGTTTGTCATGAAATTTTCGGAGCTGGGCAGCCAGGTATGGATACCCTTTATGAATGATTATGTAGATTTCGGGATCTGGTATGTTCCCTTTATCGCCTTCGTCATGGTCGCCATGGCGAATAGTGTGAATCTTACTGACGGACTGGACGGGCTCTGCGGCGGCGTTACCGCCATATTCGCGCTGTTCTTCGCCATCGTGGCGAATATCGTTCATGTCTATCCCAGCGCGGTTTACCTGCTCTGCGTCTGCGGAGCATGCCTGGGATTCCTGGTATTCAATAAATATCCCGCCAAGGTGTTCATGGGCGATACAGGGTCCATGGCTCTGGGCGGCGGCGTGACGGCAGCGATCATCGCAACCAAGACGGAACTGCTCATTCCTTTCGCCGGCCTTGTCTTCGTTGCGGAAGCGGTGTCTGTCATCATGCAGGTCACATATTTCAAGGCTACCGGCGGCAAGAGGATCTTCCGCATGGCGCCGCTTCACCACCATTTTGAGCTAGGGGGAATGAAGGAACCCCATGTTGTCATCATGTTCTGGGTTTGGACGGCGGTCATGTGTCTTATAGCTTATGGTATCATGCAGATCGGTTAGGGGGCGAAGCATGGCTGAAAGAAGTTTAAATGATGTTAAGGGGGAGCAGGTATTAGTTGTGGGTTTTGGCCGTTCCGGCATCGCGGCGGCAGAAGAGCTGCTTAAGGCAGGGGCGCTGGTGACGATTCAGGACTCAAAAAAGGAAAATGATCTGGATCCGCAGCTCGTTTCCAGATTCCGGGAGCAGGGCGCAATGTTTTGCCTTGGACAGAAGCCGGCGGATGTCAGCAAGTACGAGATGGTGGTGCTCAGTCCCGGAGTAACGCCGGAACTTGACTTTGTTCAGGAAGCGGCTGCTGCGGGAGCGGAGATCATCGGTGAACTGGAACTCGCTTACCGCCTGGGACATGGGAAGTATGTGGCAATTACGGGAACAAACGGAAAGACCACGACCACAAGCCTTGCGGGAGAAATATTCCAAAAGGCGGGTCGAAAGACCCATGTGGTAGGCAATATCGGCGTCGCCGTGATATCGGCTTCCGCGGAAGCGGGCGAAGAAGACTGGATGGTCACGGAATGCAGCAGTTTTCAGCTGGAAACGACCCGTTATTTCCACCCGGTGGTTTCTGCCATACTCAACCTGACGCCGGATCACCTGAACCGGCATCATACGATGGAAGCATACGGCGCCGCCAAGGCGAAGATCTTCGCCAACCAGACGACAGCGGAACATCTTGTGATCAACTATGATGACAAGACATGCTGGGCGCTGGCAGAGGGGTGTCCTGCCAAAGTGGTGCCCTTCAGCGGAGAGACAGAACTGGAATACGGAGCATTCCTGAAAGACGGTGTGATCACCATCCGGGACGATGAGGGAGCGGAGATCCCTATCTGCGGGACCGATGAGATGAAGATCATCGGAAAGCATAACCATATGAACGCCCTGGCTGCGGCGGCGGTCTGCTATTTCGCGGGCATCGATCCGGAAATCATCGCCCGGGGCATCCGGGAGTTCGGCGGCGTTGAACACCGCATAGAATACTGCGGGACGATCGGCGGCGTCCGGTATTATAACGATTCCAAGGGAACGAACACGGATGCGGCGGAGACAGCCATTGCAGCGCTTGATAAGGATATTATCCTCATCGCGGGCGGGGACGCCAAGGGACAGAATTTCGATCAGTTCGTGAAGAGCTTCCCCGGCCATGTGAAACAGGTGATATTCCTCGGAAGGGACGCCCATTTCATTGCGGAATCCTGCGACCGGATCGGCTACAGGGACTATACATTCTGCAGCGATATGGAAGAGTGCGTAAACAAGGCGGCGGAGAGCGCGGCGCCGGGAGATGCGGTGCTCCTGTCGCCGGCATGCGCGAGCTGGGATATGTACAGCGACTATGAGCAAAGGGGCAGGCACTTTAAGGACTGCGTCAGAAGGATCAGGCAGTGATGGCGAAGAAACAGGAAAGTATCGTCAGCATACTGAGAAAGGTGCGGTCCGCGGACTTCGTCATCGTGCTCCTCGTACTGGCGCTGGTGCTCTTCGGTACCGTCATGGTGTTCAGCGCCAGTTATTACCGATCGATCAATACTACAGGGTCGCCTTACGGATATCTGAAAAAACAGGTAGTGTTCGTAATTACCGGGTTTATCATACTGTACGTCGTCTCCATCCTGGATTATCATATCTGGAAGAAATTTGCGATACCGGTGATGCTCCTGAGCCTTGGGCTCCTGGTGCTCGTTCTTGTGGCGGGAACCACAGTAGCCGGCGGGCAGCGCTGGATCGGGGTCGGACCGATCACGATCATGCCCGGCGAGATCGCTAAGATCGCGGTGATCATATTTGCGGCGTATTTTTTCGCTGATGACCCGGACAGGATCCGCTCTCTGAAACGGGGCATCCTTCCCATGGTATTCCTCGGGGGACTTGTAGCCGGTCTGATCGTGCTCCAGCCCAATCTGTCCACAGCGATGACTGTGCTGGGGATACTGGTGGCGGTCCTCTTTATCGCCGGTCTGGACGTCCGGTATATCTACGGACTGGTCATCGTTGGCGCCGCGGGCATTGCAGGCATCTGTCTCTTTGGGCAGAGCTACCAGAGAAAAAGGATCACGAGTTTCCTGGATCCCTTCGCGGATCCCCAGGGAGACGGATTCCAGGTCGTTCAGTCCCTGCTGGCGCTGGGGACCGGCGGGCTCTTCGGCAAAGGTCTGGGCAAGAGTGTCCAGAAGAATCTTTACCTGCCGGAGCCCCAGAATGACTTTATACTGGCGATCATAGGGGAGGAACTGGGCTTTGTTGCCATCGTGCTCCTCATGGCATTCTTCATGCTCCTGATCTGGAGATGCTGCAGAGTCGCCATGGATGCTCCCGACCGGTTCGGCATGCTCCTCTCCGGAGGCGTGGCTGCCATGATCGGCCTCCAGGTCATCATGAACGTGGCAGTTGTCACATCCTCCATGCCGCCAACCGGTATCGCGCTGCCCTTTATCAGTTACGGAGGAAATTCCCTGTGGCTGACCATGGGAGCCGTCGGCCTGGTGCTCAGCGTTTCGCGGCAGATACCGGATAAACAGCCGGAAGAGAAGATAAAGCGGGAGCACCGCAGCGGCAGAAAACAGAGAAGAAAGAGAGAAAGTCTGGCATGAGAGCAGTAATAACAGGCGGAGGCACCGGAGGACATATCTATCCGGCGATCGCCATAGCAGACGCGATACGCAGTCATGATCCTGACTCTGAGATACTGTATCTGGGATATCAGGGAGGACTGGAGCGGGACATCGTTCCCAAAGCGGGCTATCCCATTCAGTTCGTGCCGGCCATGTGGATTGACCGCAGCAACATATTCCGCATCGTTAAGACAGCAGGCGTGAATCTGCGGGGCGTCCATGAGGCGAAGAAGATCATGAAGAAGTTCCGTCCGGACGTGGTCATCGGTACGGGGGGATACGTGTGTTTCCCTGTCATCTATGCAGGCCACAGCCTGGGAGCACGGTGCTATATCCATGAGCAAAACGCCTTTCCCGGCGTGGCGAATAAGGTACTGGAGCGGTACTGCCGCAAGGTATTCCTCGGGTTTAAAGAAGCGTCAGCATACTTTAAGGAACCGGAGAAGCATGTGGTCGTGGGGAATCCTGTCCGCAGCGCGTTCTTCGGCGCAGAGAGGCGGCAGGCCAGGGAGAATCTGGGGATTGGTCAAGATGACTTCGTTATATTCTCCTTCGGCGGCAGTCAGGGAGCAGGACGCATAAACGAGGTCGTATGCGAGCTCATGAAAGAAATGAACGGCAGGGCGGGGGAGACGCTGATCTTCGGTACAGGCAGCCGCTTCTATGATGATATTGTTACAAAGGCCCGTTCGGCGGGGATCACGGAAGATTCCAACATCAGGATCCGCTCTTATATTGACGACATGCCGGACTGCCTGGCTGCGGCGGACCTGGTGATCAGCCGTTCCGGCGCCCTGTCCGTGGCAGAGACCTGCGTGGTGGGACGGGCATCGATCCTGATACCATCCCCAAACGTGACAGGAAACCACCAGTATTTCAACGCAAAGTCCGTGGCGGACCAGGGCGGAGCCGTGCTGATGGAGGAAAAGGAACTGACGGCGGAGAGGCTGATCCAGACGGTCCGGGAGCTGCGGGCGGATCCGAAACGTCTGGAGGCGATGGGCAGAGCAGCCTTCGGCGCCGTACCCCACGACGCGGCGGAGCGGGTATACAGCGAGATTCAGGAATAGCCGGCTGACAGATCCTGTCCCGGCAGAAAGAAGGAACATGGATCCGGAAATACAGTTTAAAGAAATACCGAGAGAAAAGAAAATACGCAGGAAAAAGCATTATATGATGCGGCTGGGGGCGATCCTGCTCTGTATTGCCGCGGTCATTGCGTTCCTGCTGTCTCCGGTCTTCGATATATCACGGGTCGAAGTGACGGGAAACAGCTATTATTCTGACGAGGAAGTTGTGAACATGAGCGGCGTGCAGAAGGGAGTCAATCTATTCCTGCATCCTCAGAAACGGCAGATAAAAGCGGCTCTGGAAACGAATCCCTATTTTTCGAAGATTAAAGTGCACCGCAGGCTGCCTTCCACGCTGCGGATCGACGTAACGGAGCGGAAGCAGGTAGCAGCGGTGAAGTACGGCAACAGCTATGTTGTCATATCCGGCAGCGGTCTCGTCCTGCGGACGACGAAGATCGATCCAAAGCTGACCATACTGACGGGTCTGACCCTCAGTCGGATTCGGGTGGGCAGGAAGATAACGGCGGTAGAGAAGCAGACGCTGGAGAAAACGCTGGAAATGGTGAACGTCATGGACAGGGGGGATCTGTATTTCAAGAAAATAAAGATGTCAGACAGATACATTGACGCGTATATTTATGATACGCTCATCGTTCGCGGAACGCCTTCCCAGATGAAAGAGGAAATAGAAAAGGGCAATCTGCAGAAAGTAGTAAACAAGCTTTATAAGAACGGGACAAGGCGGGGAACGATCAGCCTGGGAGATCACAATTATATCTCCTTTTCACCCGCGTTTTAGTAAAAAGTCCGTGCAAATAGTTATATTATATGATAAAATATCCTCAATATGGGATTCAAGGAGGCAGTTTACATGTTGCAATTTGAAAATGAACAAAACAATGCAGCTGTTATCAAGGTAATCGGCGTGGGCGGCGGCGGCTGCAACGCTGTAAACAGAATGATGGAGACAAATTTACAGGGCGTTGAATATATTGCGGTCAATACAGATACACAGGCTCTGAGCCGCTGTAACGCGGAAACCAAGGTCCAGATCGGCGAGAAGCTTACCAAGGGACTGGGCGCCGGCGGCAATCCGGAAATCGGTCAGAAGTCCGCGGAAGAGACGCTGGATGTCATCGCTGACATGATCGAGGGAACCGACATGGTATTCATCACAGCCGGCATGGGCGGAGGAACAGGTACCGGTGCAGCACCGATCATCGCTAAAGCTGCCAAAGATATGGGAATCCTGACCGTCGGTGTTGTGACCAAGCCCTTCTCTTTTGAGGGACGCAAGAGAATGACCCAGGCAGAGCTGGGCGTCAACTTCCTCAAGAAATATGTTGATTCTCTGGTCATCGTGCCGAATGACAAACTTCTCGAAAATTGTGAGAAGAATACCACAATGGTGGATGCTTTCGCCATGGCGGACGATATCCTGAGACAGGGCGTTCAGGGCATTTCCGACCTGATCTCCGATTTCGCACTCATCAATGTGGACTTCGCCGATGTAAGATCCGTCATGACGGACCGGGGCGTTGCGCACATGGGCGTTGGACACGGATCCGGCGAGGACAGAGCGAAACAGGCGGTCACCGCGGCGATCGAGAGCCCGCTGCTTGAGACGCGGATCGACGGAGCCAAGGCAATCCTGCTCTACGTTTCCGGCGGATACGATCTGGGCATGATGGAAGTGAACGAGATCGCAAGCCTTGTTGAGGAACAGGCAGATAAGGAAGCGATCCTGATCTTCGGCGCTGCTGTCAGTGAGGAAATGAATAACGAGATCTCCATCACCGTGATCGCTACAGGATTTGAGGACGGCGATGATGAGGATACATTCCAGATCCCTCAGAAACAGGCACGGAAAGTTGTCACAGAGAACGGTCTGGAGGGCACAGAGGTTACCCTCGAGGATATTTTTAAGGGAACAAAAGATGAGGACATGTCCGATTCCAAGTTCGACATTCCCACCTTCCTGAATAAGTAAATTTGCTTTTTGTTAAAGCCGGTGATTTCTGCCGGCTTTTTGGTGCATTATGGCGATGCGGAAACGTATTACATCCAAAGACAATCCAGTTTATAAAGATATCCTTCGCCTGTCCCGGAAGAAGTACAGGGACAGGGAGCAGCGCTATCTCATTGAGGGAGAGAATCTGATCCGGGAAGCAGCGGGCTGCGGGGCTCCGGTCCGGTCGGTGCTCGTGAGGGAAGGCTCGCATTTTGAAGATATACTGCCCGGTGAGGCCTTTGTTATAGAACAGAAGCTCTTCGACGCGGCAGCCCAGACGGTAACGTCCCAGGGCATACTCGCCATCGTAGATAAGCCGTCCTACGAGCCGGAGCAGATCCGCGGGGCGGTATCCGGCGGAAAGAATATGCTGGTGCTTGACCGGCTTCAGGACCCGGGTAATATCGGCACGCTCATCCGCACGGCGGAGGGAGCGGGTTACGGTCTGATCGCCTGTATACGAGGCACCGGTGACGTATATGCTCCCAAGGTCATACGGGCGGCGGCGGGATCTATTTTCCGCATGCCGGTCATTCAGATCAGAGATAATGAGGAACTCAGGGACATTACATCCCGCCTCGAGAAGAAGCTCGTTGTCACCAGTCTGGATGCGGAGCAGCCCTATTATGAGGCGGACCTTGCCAGGGATATCGCCCTGGTGATCGGCAATGAGGGCAACGGCGTGAGCAGGGAACTGGAGGGCATGGCGGACCGGAAGATCATCATCCCCATGGAGGGCAGGCTGGAATCGCTGAATGCAGCTGTGGCAGGGGGCATACTCATGTATGAGGCTCTCCGCAGACAATAGAAGAATATATAACCAGAGGTACAGAATTATGCAGGAAAAATTACAGAAAGTATTGGAAGATGCCAGAGAACAGCTGAAGGAGGCTGCCACCCTGGAAGATGCAGATGCCGTACGTGTCCGCGTCCTGGGGAAGAAGGGGCAGCTGACTCAGATACTGCGCGGTATGGGCAAGCTTTCGCCGGAAGAGCGTAAGACGATGGGTAAGGAAGCCAACATGGCGAAATCCCAGTTTGAGCAGATGCTGAAGGACAGAGTGGACGAGGTCAAGGCAAGAGCGAGAGAAGCGAAGTTCAGGGCAGAAACCATCGACGTTACGGAACCGGGCGTTAAGGTGACCATCGGCGTAGAGCATCCGATCACTCAGACCATCAATGAGATCGTAGATATTTTCCGGTCCATGGGATACTCCGTCTATGAGACACCGGAAGTGGATACCGTCTTCAATACATTTGACGGACTGAATGCTCCCGAATTCCATCCGGCAAGGGACATGACCGATACTTTCTATATCAATAAGGATATCGTTCTCCGTCCCCATACCTCTTCCGGAGAAGTGAGAGCGGAGAAGGAACTGCCTCTGCCCTATAAGATCGTCATTCCCGGACGCTGCTTCCGCTGCGATACGCCGGACGCCACCCATTCGCCCACATTCCATCAGGTGGAGATGATGGTGATCGGCGAGGATATCACCATGGCGGACCTGAAGGGTTCCCTGGACTATATGGCCAAGCGCCTGTTCGGGCCGGAGACGAGAACCAAGTTCCGTCCGCATCATTTCCCCTTCACGGAGCCCAGCGCCGAGATGGACGTAAGCTGCTTTAAGTGCGGCGGCAAGGGCTGCAATGTATGCAAGGGCAGCGGCTGGATCGAGATCCTGGGCTGCGGGATGACCCATCCCCATGTTCACAGGGTCGGAAATATCGATACAGAGAAATATACCGGCTTTGCTGTAGGTATGGGTGTTGAGCGTATTGCGATGCTCAAGTATGGAATCGACGATATCAGGCTCCTGTATGAGAATGATATGAGATTCATCAATCAGTTCAAATAAGGAGGCCGGAATAGAATGATAGTATCAGTTAATTGGTTGAAGGATTATGTGGATATCAACGTTCCTGTCCAGGAATTCTGTGACCGCATGATCATGACAGGATCGAACATTGAGACGAGCAGCCCCATCGGTGAAGGAATCAAGGGTGTACTCGTCGGAAGAATAGATAAGATTGCCAAACACCCGGACGCGGACCGTCTGGTGATCTGCGAGATCAATGTGGGGAGGGATGAGCCTCTTCAGATCGTGACCGGGGCAGATAACGTGTTTGAGGGCGCCTATGTTCCTGTAGCGACCCACAACAGCCGCATCCCCGGGCCGCTCCATGGACAGCCGAAGGTAGAAGGCGGCGTCAAGATCACCAAGGGCAAGCTGAGAGGCGTCGTCAGTGAAGGGATGCTGTGCGCGGCGTCAGAGCTGGGATTCGACGACAAGGTCGCTCCCATGTTCTCTAAGGACGGCATCTGGATCCTGACAGGGGACTGGAGCGATCATCTGGGCGAGGAGATCACCGATGCCCTCGGCATTAAGGATACCGCTGTCGACTTTGAGATTACGCCGAACCGGCCGGACTGTCTGTCCATGCTGGGCATGGCGAGAGAAGCCGCTGCCACATTCGGCGAGAAGATGCGCTACCCGGATACGGACTGCGCCAAGACAGATGAGGACGCGGCAGATTACATCAAGGTAGAGGTCCGGTCAGGGCTTTGTAAGCGATATACAGCAAGGATCATCAAGGACGTTAAGATCGAGCAGTCTCCCTGGTGGATGCAGAAGCGCCTGATGGCGGCGGGCATGCGGCCCATCAACAACATGGTCGATATCACGAACTTCGTCATGCTGGAGTACGGTCAGCCCCTGCACGCCTTTGACATCCGCAGCCTCGCGGGAGCGCAGATCATCGTTGATACGGCGAAGGAAGGGGATAAATTCACCACGCTGGACGGAACGGAGCGTACGCTGACGTCCGACATGCTGATGATCAACGACGCAGAGAAGCCGGTAGCTGTTGCGGGCGTCATGGGCGGACTCAATTCAGAGATACAGGAAGACACGAGCACCGTTGTCATAGAATCAGCAAACTTCGTGGGATCCAGCGTCCGTATGACATCTAAGAAGCTGGGTCTGCGCACCGAGGCTTCCGGAAGATACGAGAAGGGTATAGACCCGAACCTGTGCGAACAGGCGGCGGACCGGGTGTGCAAGCTGGTGGAGATGCTTGGATGCGGCAAGGTCCTTACAGGCAGTGTAGACGTATATCCTGAGCCGGAAACTGCGCCTGTCGTTACGGCAAGGGTCAGCAGGATCAATAAGGTCCTGGGCACAGATATTCCCAGGGAGCAGATGGTCTCTTATCTGGAATCTCTTGAGATGAAGGTAGAAGGCGAGGGAGACCAGCTTATCGTAACGCCTCCGACGGTCCGTCAGGATCTGCTGGAGGAAGTGGATTATGTCGAGGAAGTCGCCAGAATGTACGGCTATGACAACCTGCCCATGACACTGCCGGATACTGCGTCCAGAGCGGCATTCCCGGAGGACTGGGATTTGAGGGAGCTGACGAGGCAGACGCTGTGCGGCATGGGAGCCAGCGAGATCCAGACTTATTCTTTCTCCAATAACAAAGTCCTGGATCGGACGGGCATCGGAGAGGATTCCTGGGAGAGGAATTTCGTCGAGGTCATCAACCCCATGGGCGAGGATACATCGGCGCTCCGCACGATCCTGACGCCGGGCATGCTGGATGTTCTGGCAAGGAACTGCAACAGGAATATCGACAGCGTCCGCGCCTATGAGATCGGAACAGTATTCATGAAGAATCTGATGGATCCTGACGGGCTGCCCGATGAATCCAAGGACCTTTCCATCGGCTGCTACGGCGAGAACGAGTCCTTCTTCACACTGAAGGGAATGATCGAGGCGCTGCTGGATAAGCTGGGGATCAGCGAAAGAGAATATGTTGCTGAAAGAGAATACGGCGTGTTCCATCCGGGACGGTGCGCCCGCATCGTCATAAAGGACGAGAACGGGCAGGACTGCGAGCTGGGCATCATGGGTGAGTTCCACCCGGATGTGGCAGAGAATTACGGCATCGGCGTACGGGCATACGGCGCGGAGCTGTTCTTTGATCTGCTCACTGAATTCTCCGACCGTGAGGTCGTATACCAGCATCCGCCCAAGTATCCTTCCACATCCAGAGATATGGCTCTTGTCGTAGACAACGATCTGGAGATCGGCAAGATCGAGAAAGCTGTGAAGGAAATGGAAGCAGGTATCCTGGAGGACATTCATCTCTTTGATATATACCGGGGCGTGCAGGTCGGAAAGGGAAAGAAGAGCGTTGCCTTCAGCCTCACATACCGGGATAATGAGAAGACACTGACCGATGAGGAAGTAGACCGTGTCCAGAATCAGGTCGTTGAGATGCTGAAAGAGAAGTTCGGCGCTGTTCTGCGCGATTAGACAGGAGGTAGTACCATGGGAGAAACAGTAGACGTAAGGATCTATGGCCAGACATATCACATCACCGGCGATAAGACTCCGGAGGAGATCCAGAAGATCGCCGATTATGTTGATGACCGGATGCACCTGATTTCCAAGGTCGTTGAGCGCAACGGGACAAGCGCTATCGCCGTCCTGACGTCCATCAACATTGCGGAAGAGTACTTTGACCAGCAGGATGAGATGGAGCGTCTGCGGGTCTCCAATCAGCAGCTGGAGAGAGATTCCGCTCACTATATCAAGCTCTGGGAAGACGCCAAGAAGAATTACAAGCAGTCCAAGGAAGTCATGGACAAGATGAAGAACCAGAACAGTAAAGAGAGCGAGAAGTTCAAACAGATGGAGGACAAGGTCCAGGATTATGAGAACCAGATCTTCGATCTCCAGATGGAAAATATCCAGCTGAAGAGTGAACTCGAGAAGCTTCGCAAGGACGAAGAATGAACGAAAAAGCAATAAATATACTTGAGTATAACAAAATACGCGGGCTTCTGAAAGAACAGACGGGATGCGCCATGTCGGCTGAGATGGCGCAGTCTCTGATGCCCGGAAGCGATCCACGGGCTATATCGGAAGAGTTAAGGTCAACCACGGAAGCGGTTGGCCTTATCGTGCATAAAGGACCGCTGCCCACCTACGGCATTCACGATGTACGGGGCCTGGCGGGATATGCCAGGAAGGGCGGATGCCTGACCATGAAGCAGCTGCTCCAGGTCCATTTCAACTTGGCAGCGGCGTCCAGCGTGATCAGTTTCCTGAAGGATGACGTGCCAGACATGCCCCTGATCCGTTCCCTGGCGGAGCTGATCATGCCTCACCCTATGCTGGAGCAGGAGATCGATCGGTGCATCCTTTCTGAGGATGAGATGGCGGACAATGCTTCGCCGGAGCTGCGGAGCACCAGGCGGGCAATCGTCCGGCAGAATGAGTCCATCCGGACCCGGCTGAACCAGATGGTCAACAGCCAGTCGAACAGGCCGTATCTCCAGGACGCCATCGTCACCATCAAGGACGGCCGGTATGTTATTCCGGTCAAGCAGGAGCACCGGTCCCGGTTCCCCGGAATCATCCACGACCAGTCCAAGGCAGGAGCAACTCTTTTCATCGAGCCTCAGGCTATTGTCAATATGAATAATGAGCTGCGGGAGCTGGAACTGAACGAGCAGAAGGAAGTGCAGCGGATCCTCCAGTCCCTGTCGGATAAGGTAGGGGAGTGTTACCATGACCTGGTAAACACACAGGATATCCTGGTCCAGCTGGATTTCATCATGGCGAAGGGCAGACTCTCCCTCGCAATGAACGGAGAAGAACCGAAGATCAGCGAGACCGGAGGTCTGGAGCTGAAGAAGGCAAGGCATCCCCTTCTGGATCCGAAGAAGGTCGTTCCCATAACGGCGGCGGTGGGCGAGACGTATCAGACGCTGGTCATTACGGGACCGAATACCGGAGGCAAGACGGTAACGCTGAAGACGCTGGGACTTCTGTCCATGATGGCCCAGAGCGGTCTGCACATACCGGCTTCCTCCGAAAGCCGCATTCCTGTTTATGAGGAGATCTACGCGGATATCGGCGATGAGCAGAGCATAGAGCAGAGCCTGTCCACGTTTTCCTCCCATATGAAGAACATTACGGGCATCGTGGGAAATGCCAATTCCCGCAGTCTGATCCTGCTGGACGAGCTGGGAGCGGGCACAGATCCGACGGAGGGCGCGGCACTTGCCATAGCAATACTGGAAAAGCTGAGCCGCAGCGGCGCACAGACCGTAGCCACGACTCATTATAACGAGCTGAAGAAATATGCTCTTTCCACCGATGGCGTTGAGAACGCCTCCATGGAATTCGACGTGGATACCCTGAGCCCTACCTACCGCCTGATCATCGGAACGCCGGGCCGGTCCAACGCCTTCGAGATCTCCCGGAAGCTGGGTCTTTCGCCGGACATCATAGACCGGGCCTCCTCCATGATCGAACACGGAGACATGGAGTTTGAGGATGTCATTTCCGCCATAGAAGAAGATAAGAAGAGAGCGGAAGAGGACCGGGAAGAGGCAGCCCGGATGCGCCTTGCGATGGAGCAGCAAAGGAAAGAACTGGCTCAGGAGGAGGAAAAGTTCCAGAAAAAGAAAGAAAAGATGCTGGCAGACGCCAGGGAGGAGGCTCGGGAAATTCTCCGGGACGCCCGGGGAACAGCGACGGAGGTCCAGAAAGAACTGCGGAAGCTGAACCGCCTAGACAGCATGGGAGCACGCAACCGGGAGTTCGATAAGAGCCGGAAGAAGCTGCGGGAGAAAGAGAAGAAATATGCGGAGCGCCTCGTTCCCCAGATCAATTCCAGTCCCGTGGATGCGTCACAGCTGCGGGTAGGCGATCTGGTTCGGGTACTCTCGCTGGACCAGAACGGCGAGATCCTTTCCCTGCCCGATGACCGGGGCGAACTGCAGGTCCAGGTGGGAATCATGAAGATCAACGTCCGGCTGAATGATATCATGCTGGTCGTGGACGGCAAGAAGACCAAGGTCAGGAAGCCCGCCCGGTCCAGCTACGGGAAGATCTACCAGACGAAGAGCCAGTCCGTCTCTGTGACGCTGAACGTTCAGGGGGAGAACCTGGACAGCGCCAGGATGGACGTGGATAAATACATCGATGACGCCTATGTAGCCGGACTGGAAGAGGTCACCATCATCCACGGAAGAGGAGAGGGGATCCTTTCCAAAGGTCTCCGGCAGTACCTGAAAAAGAACCGTCATGTATCATCCTTCCGTCCCGGAAAATACAACGAGGGCGGCGAGGGTGTTACGATCGTAAAGCTCAGGAAGGAGTAGGCATGTACATCATAAGCCGCTGCCTGCTGGGCAGCAACTGTAAATATAACGGCGGGAACAACCGATGTGAACCGGTGATCCGGTTTGCCCGGGAGCATTCCTGCTGCAGTGTCTGTCCTGAGACAGCAGGCGGACTGAAGTCGCCGAGACCGCCGGCGGAATTCCAGGGAAGCCGCGTTCGGGACAGGAATGGGAAAGACGTCACAGAAGCCTTTGTTAAAGGAGCACAGGAAAGCTGGGAACAGGCGCGGAGCGCTGCGGAGCAGAGAGGAGAGCCCATCGAGGGCGCGATCCTGAAGGCAAACAGCCCTTCCTGCGGATGCGGGAGCATTTATGACGGGACGTTCTCGGGTCAGAAGATCCCCGGGGACGGATGTTTCACCAGAGTGCTGAAAGAACAGGGCGTAGAACATATCATCACAGAAAAGGAGTTAGAAGAATGATCAATTATAAAAAGGAAATCGCGGATATCATCGCGGAGCATGTCAGCGACCTGACGGCAGAAGAAATTGAAGGGCTCGTGGAGATCCCCCAGGACCAGACCATGGGAGACTATGCGTTTCCCTGTTTTAAACTTGCCAAGGTCTTTCGCAAAGCGCCGAACCTGATCGCGGCAGATGTAGCGGAAGCCATCAGCGGAAACAGCCTTTTTGAGAAGGTTGAGCCGGTCAAGGCCTATGTCAACATGTTCCTTTCCAAGCAGGAATATGCCGCATCCACATTGAAAGAGGCGCTGGACGCGGACAATTTCGGCAAGACGAATGTAGGTGAAGGCAAGCTGGTTATCGTGGAGTACTCCTCTCCCAATATCGCCAAGCCTTTCCACATCGGTCACATCCGGAGCACGGTCATCGGCAATTCCATCAATCTGATCTATAAGGCACTGGGATACAATGTAAGCCGCTGGAACCACCCGGGCGACTACGGCACACAGTTCGGCAAGATGATCGTAGCTTACCGCAAGTGGGGAAATGAGCAGGATGTAAAGGACAACCCAATCACAACGCTGCTCAGCTATTATACCAAGTTCCACGTTGAGGCGGAGAAGCACCCGGAGCTGGAGGACGAGGCCCGGAAGGCATTCGCTGATCTGGAAAAGGGCGAGCCGGAAGAAGTCAGGCTCTGGAAGTGGTTCAAGGACGAGTCCATGAGAGAGTTCAACCGCGTTTATAAGATGCTGGACATCGAGTATGACGTCATCGACGGCGAGAGCTTCTATTCCGATAAGATGCCCCGCATCATCCAGATGCTGAAGGACAAGGGACTGCTTCAGGAATCCAGGGGCGCGCAGATCGTAGATCTGGAGCCCTACGGCATGCCTCCTGCGCTGATCACCAAGTCCGACGGATCTTCTCTGTACTGCACCCGCGACCTGGCTACCGCCGTTTATCGTAAGGAAGAATACGATTTCTATAAGAACATCTACGTCGTCGCTTCTCAGCAGAACCTGTATTTCCAGCAGCTGAAGAAGGTACTGGATCTCATGGGATTCGAGTGGGCCAAGGACATCGTTCATGTACCCTTCGGCATGGTCAGCCTGGAATCCGGCACCATGTCCACAAGGGCAGGCCGCGTCGTCTTCCTGGAGGACGTGCTGAACAAAGCCGTCGAGAAGACCCGGGAGATCATTAAGGAGAAGAATCCCGGAGCGGACGACGCGTTCCTGGACGACGTAGCTCACCAGGTCGGCATCGGCGCCGTTGTATTCAACGAGCTGTCCAATAACAAGATCAAGGATTACGTGTTCAAGTGGGATAAGGTTCTGAACTTTGACGGCGAGACCGGACCCTACGTTCAGTATACTCATGCCCGCTGCGCCAGCGTGCTCCGCAAGGCGGGAGACGACGTGGTTGCCAAGGCTCAGACCGGCGACGTGGACTTCAGTTATCTGACCAGCGCCAGCGCCTATGACCTGATCAAGCTGCTGTACGCTTTCCCGGGCGTCGTCGTAGATGCCGGAGAGAAATATGAGCCCTCCATCATCACCCGTCACTTAGTGGACATTGCTCAGGCTTACAACCGTTTCTATCACGATGAGCACATTCTGACGGACAACGAGGACGAGAAGGTCGCCAAGATCTGCCTGACCATCGCGGCGAAAAACGGCATTAAGAACGCCCTGGCTCTTCTGGGCATGAAGGCACCGGAGCGCATGTAATGAGATACGAAGGTGATATATACAGACCGCCCAGCGAGGCTTACAGCCTCCTGGTGCAGGTCACCATCGGATGCACCCACAACAGCTGCACATTCTGCAGCATGTTCAAGGACAAGAAGTTCCGCGTCCGGGATGTGTCCGAGGTCATAGAGGATCTGGAGGACGCCCGCCGGACATACCGTTATGTGGAGCGCATTTTTCTCTGCGACGGCGACGCACTGTGTCTCTCCAACCGCAGGATGCTCATCATACTGAAAAAGATAGAGGAACTGTTCCCGGAATGCCAGAGGGTCAACGTCTACGGCAATGCCATAGACGTGCTCCACAAGTCCGTGGACGAACTGCGGGAGCTGCGGGACCATGGCGTCAAGATGATCTATATCGGTGCAGAATCCGGCAGCGAGAAGGTCCTCAGGGATGTGAACAAAGGCGTGACCGGCGTTGAGCTCGTCCAGGCTGTGAACCGGATCGAGGAGTCCGGCATCGCTGCATCCGTCACATTCATTTCCGGTCTTGCCGGGAAGGAAGGATGGCGGGAGCACGCTGTAGAGACCGGAAAGATGATCAGCAGGATGAACGCCTCTTACGTAGCGCTGCTGACACTGATGCTGGATCCCCGGGCGCCCATTACAGAGAAGATCCGAAGCGGGGAACTGACGCTGCTGTCGCCGGAAGAAGTGGTGGCAGAGACATACCTGATGCTGGAGAATACCAATGTGGAGCACCCCTGCGTCTTCCGGAGCAACCACGCTTCCAATTACCTGTCTCTGCGAGGCGACCTGCCGAAGGATAAGGACGCTATGATGGCCAAACTGAAACGTGCCATGCATGACAGCGGAATGCTGAAAGATGAAAGGTTCAGGATGCTGTAAATGAAAATTCTTCTGACAACACTTAATGCGAAGTACATCCATTCCTGCCTGGCGCTGAAATACCTCTACGGTACTGTGACAGACTATGATATGGATGTGGACCTGAAAGAATTTACGATAAATAACGAGCGGGATTATGTGTTCGGAGAAATTATCAGGGGCGGCTATGATCTGGTCTGCTTTTCCTGCTATATATGGAATATCGAGCAGATCAGGACTTTGTGCCAGGACCTGAAAAAAGCGCGTCCCGGCATGGGCATCCTGCTCGGAGGCCCAGAGGTCAGCTTCGGCAGCCGGGAATTTATGGAGAAGAACAGCTGGGCGGATTATATCATCCGGGGCGAAGGGGAGAAGCCCTTTGCTCAGTTCTGCGCGGAACTCCTCAGCGAGACTCCGGAGCTGAGAAAAGTGGAGAACCTGACCTGGCGGAGCCGGGGAAGGATCCTGGAGACGCCGGAGGGCAAGCTGCCCTACATGGATAAGCTTCCTTTCCCGTATACATACCTGGATGTGGAGCCGGACAAGATCATATATTATGAGTCTTCCCGGGGCTGTCCCTTCCGCTGCGCCTACTGCCTGTCGGCCATGGACACCACCGTCCGGGCCCTTTCCATGGACAGAGTTCGCCGGGATCTGGGCTATCTCATGTATAAGAATGTAAAGCAGGTCAAGTTCGTGGACCGGACGTTCAATTATGACAGGAACCGGGCAAACGAAATCTGGGAGTTCCTCATCGAAAAGGATAACGGGATCACCAATTTCCATTTTGAGCTGTGCGGCGATATGCTGGACAGCGATTCCTTCCGCATACTTTCCAAAGCGCGGAAGGGGCTGTTCCAGTTTGAGATCGGCATTCAGACCGCCAATCCCTACGCCCTTCACGAGATTCAGAGGAATGACAATGTTAGCCAGGTGCTGGAGAATGTGGCGCGGCTTGTGGAAATGGACAACTGCCACGTCCACGTGGACCTGATCGCCGGCCTGCCCTTTGATACCTACCGGTCATTTGAACAGTCCTTCAACATGACCTACGACGCCGGCGCGGACAACCTCCAGCTGGGATTCCTTAAGCTGCTCCCCGGGACGCCGATCCGGAGCATGCAGGAGAAACACGGATACATATTCCGGGAGCATGCTCCCTATGAGATCATTTCGAACAAATACATGTCCGCTGTGGATCTCATTAAACTGAAGATGATAGAAAACGTGCTGGAACTTTACCACAACCGGGGCGGGTTCCGCCTGACTCTGGAGTACCTCATGGATGAACTGCACCTGCGGCCCTTCAATTTTTACGAACGGCTGGCAGACTACTATTATTCCCAGGGGTTCCATCACGCCTATCATAAGAAAGAGGATCTCTACCGGATCCTGTATAAATTTGCTATGAAGCACGAGGCTTATCATGACGGGATCACGCTGAAGGCGCAGCAGAACCTGTCTCAGGACCTGATCGATACGTTCAATCCGGATGCGGTCAAGCGGTTCTACAGCCAGGGCTGGGATATAAAAGGAAAAGGTTTTTGATTATGGAAAAGAACACCAGAACGGCAGCAGATACCGCTGCAATAAATAACGCGGCGCCCATGAAGGACCGCATCGGCGAGTATCTGATCCCCCGGATTCAGGATGAGTTCCTGTTCGATGAGCTTTCGCCGGGTTTCCTGGAGAGAGCGGGCATTGCAGATATCCTCACGGATGTGCCGGTGCCCATCCGCAAATCGGACCTGTCCCAGGGAATGACCACGGTCAATATCGCCCGCAACATGGCGTACATCATCGGATGCGACATCAATTTCCGCTATCGGGATGCATATATCGCCTATATCGACCGGATGTTCCAGGGCCAGTTCGTCCGGCCTCTGCTTGGGGAGGGCACGGACCTGGCGTCCCATGACGACTACGAGTCCGCGGCGATCCTGTTCCGGGCAGCCATACTCATCGATCCGGACAACGGCGACGCATACTACTGCTACGGCAGAGCCTGCCGGGACGCCTACGAAAACGGCGAGGGCGAAGAGTACGTGGGCAAGTTCAAGGCGGAATCCCTGGAGGCTTTCGAGAAGCTCACGATGAAGTCTCCGGATTTTGATATGGGCTATTATTTCCTGGGCTTTGGCTATATCAACCTGGGCCTCTATATCAAAGCCAAGCTGACCTGGGACCGGTTTATGGAGCTGTCTAAGGAAGGCGAGCTGCGGGCGGAGATCCGCGGCTACCTTGACAAACTGGAGGAGCCCTGCCGCATCGAGAAGGGCTACAATTCGGTACTGGCCGGACGCTACTCTGAGGGCCTGGCAATTCTGGAACCCTATAAGGAGGATGAACGTTTCAACCAGTGGTGGCCCCTGTGGTATTACATCGGCGTGGCTTACAAAGGCCTGGAGGACGCGAACTCGGCAGAGGAGAGTCTGCTTCAGGGTCTTCGGTACGCGCCCAGCAGCGTAGATATCATGAAGGAACTGGTGGAGATCTATGACGCCTTCGGCGACAGGGAGAAGCGGGACAAGTACGCGAAGAAAATCGAGATCGTAAAGAAAAACGCGGAGCTGGACCGGGAGGAGCGGAAAGCCGCTCAGATGCCGGGACTGTCGTGATGCTTAATGGGGCGCCTCAGATGAAGGCGCCCCATACTGCGCCAGGCATCTATGTGCAAAGGAAAAGTGCAAACAGAAATCAAAAACCGGTAAGAAAATTGAAAAGTACGAAATTAAATTTAAGTGTTGACAAAACCTTGATCATCCCCTATAATTAATTTTGTTGTCAGCGATAAGACAAAGTATTCCGAGGTAGCTCAATGGTGGAGCAACCGGCTGTTAACCGGTAGGCTGTGGGTTCGAGCCCCACCCTCGGAGCCAATTTTTTT
>OMXT01000013.1 GCA_900315125.1 uncultured Eubacteriales bacterium | reverse complement strand
ATTCTATCACAAGAAGGTGGCCTCTATTTTATTCTCTCGGATTATCCTCTTCTCCCTAAAACCTCCACATCTATTTTACACTAACGAGACACCGCTGTGGTATAATGACTAAATAAATCTTATTTTCGAAAAGAGAGGGTTGTCATGATCGATGTAACATTTTTATCAGAGAATAAAACAGAAAACGGCGCTGTCAATGCGGAGTTCGCCCTGTCCATGTTTATAGAAGCCCAGGGAAAGAAGATCCTGTTTGACACGGGCGCCTCCACGCTCTTTGCTGATTCCGCAGACGCCCTGGGCGTCGACCTGGCAGCAGTGGATTTCTGTATGATCAGCCACGGTCACTATGACCACACCAGCGGCCTGCCGGAGTTCTGCCGCAGAAACAGCCATGCTCCTGTCTATATACATCAGGACGCGTTCAGCACATTCTACGGGACGACAGACGGAGAAATTGATGACTATAACTGCGGAATCACCATTCCTGAATCCGAATTGAATGAGATCAGGGACCGGTTCATCCTGACCGGTTCTGAACCGTTGTGGCTGACAGACAATATGGTTATTTCGGGAACGATTCCGGAGGCTCCAGGGTTTAAGCCGGCGGAGCAGTTCTATAAACTGATGCCGGACGGCAGCCTGGCGAAGGACACCATGAGCCACGAACAGTTCCTGGCGATCCGGGAAAAAGATGGAATATATCTCTTCTCGGGCTGCAGCCACATGGGGATCGTTTCCGCCATGGAATACGCCCGGACCCTGTTCCCCGGCGAGCCTTTCGCGGGCATTATTGCCGGCATGCACCTGTTCGGCGCATCCAATGAGATGCGTGCACAAGTGATAGAGAAGATCGCGGAGGCGGACCCCAGGCTCGTCGTCCCGGTCCACTGCACCGGCCTTGCCGCGGAAGTGATGATGAAGATGAAGTTCGGCAACCGCTGCATCCTCGGCGCATGCGGATGCCACTACCAGTTTGGAGAATGATCATGGGTAAGAAATTCGATAAAAAGAGAGCCGCAGATATCTATTTCTGCCAGCGGCATGGAGCGCCCTGGGAATCCTACCCCTACTGGGACGGCTGCATGGATTACAACGCCTGCGGCCTCGTCTCTCTCACTATGGCGATCGATATTCTGACCGGCCAGGAACTTACTCCGGCAGACG
This sequence comes from uncultured Eubacteriales bacterium, assembly GCA_900315125.1. Classification (GTDB taxonomy): domain Bacteria; phylum Bacillota; class Clostridia; order Peptostreptococcales; family Anaerovoracaceae; genus Aminicella. Next base: position 26,618 of record OMXT01000013.1, on the reverse strand, counting down.
TCTATAAGATACGTGCGGTGGCAGGGATCGACCAGCTCCACATGGTAACGAAGGACGGAAAGCATGTCTGCGGCGGCGACGCTCAGCCTCAGTTCAATCCCGTATATGAGAAACTGTTCGGCATCCGCAGTGAACCGCTGGAGCGCAGCACAGACGCCTTTCGGGAGGTCCTCAAGTCCGGCGACCGGGTCATCTGGGCATCCTCCCGCAATACAGACTTTTATTCCAACGACCGTTCTGTCCGCAACAGTCACACCGGCCATGTGCTCTGCTTTTGGGACTGGTATGCAGATTCGGACAGCGGAGAAGAACGATTCATCGCAAAAGATCCCGGAGAAGGCAGAGAAATGTGCAATAACGTCTATTATACAGTGCCTCAGCTGGAGAAGTGGCTGGCTGCCAATCCCTGGCAGCAGTATGCGATCAGAGCCGTTGATTAACGCAGAGCATAACAAAAATCAGGAGCCTTCCCGATACAATAAATCGGAAACGACTCCTGATTTTTATATTACAGCCGGTCAGGCCTTTGTTGTCCTCTAAAATCCCAGGGCTGCGCCGATCCCGTAAACGATCAGGGACATCAGCCATGCGATGACGCACTGGAACGCGATGATGATAAACATCCAGCGGGTCCCCAGTTCTCTTTTGACGGAAGTGACTGCCGCGACGCAGGGCGTGTACAGCAGGCAGAAGACAAGCAGAGCCATGGCGGACAGGGGTGAGATCACGGTTGAAATGATCGTTCCGGCCCCGAAAAGCACGTTGATCGTGGACACCACTGTTTCCTTCGCAAGGAAGCCGGTGAACAGCGCGGTAGTGATGCGCCAGTCGCCGTATCCCATGGGGCTGAAGATCGGCGCGATCCACCCTGCTATGACTGCCAGTATGCTGTCCCCGGAATCATGAACAAGGTTGAAGCTGGTATCGAAATTCTCCAGAAACCAGATCACGATGGTCGCGACGAAAATAATGGTAAATGCTCTCTGCAGGAATTCACTGGCTTTGTCCCACATGAGCCGGAGCACGTTTTTCATCCGGGGCAGCCTGTAATTGGGCAGCTCCATGACAAAAGGCACTGCTTCGCCCCGGAATATGGTCTTCTTCAGCACGACCGCCACGACGATGCCTGTTACGATGCCGATCAGATACAGGGAGATCATGATGAGCGGAGCGTGATCCGGGAAAAACGCGGCGATGAAGAACCCGTATATCGGCAGCTTGGCGGAGCAGCTCATAAATGGTATGAGCAGGACCGTCAGTTTTCTGTCTCTTTCGGAAGGCAGTGTTCTCGTGGCCATGATCGCCGGTACGGAACAGCCGAAACCGATCAGCATAGGAACGATGCTCCGTCCCGACAGCCCCAGCTTCCGGAGCATCTTGTCCATAACGAAGGCGACCCGGGCGATATACCCGCTGTCTTCCATCATGGAAAGGAAGAAGAACAGTATGACGATCAGAGGCAGAAAACTGATCACGCTTCCCACACCCGCGAAGGCGCCGTCTATGACAAGCCCGTGGACCACCTGATTTACTCCGGCTGCAGTCAGTCCGTGATCCACCGCTGCCGAAAGCCAGTCCACACCCATCTGTATGAGGTCCTGCAGCCATGCGCCGATGACGCTGAATGTCAGCCAGAACACCACGGCCATGATCCCGATAAACGCGGGGATCGCCGTATATTTTCCGGTCAGTACGCGGTCGATGCTGACGCTGCGGGCATGCTCCTTACTTTCCTTTGGCTTTACAACAGTATCGCGGCATACTTTCTCAATGAAGGCAAACCGCATGGCCGCAATGGCTGCCGCCCGATCCAGCCCGCTCTCCGCTTCCATCTGAGAAACGATATGCTCGATCATCTCTTTCTCATTCTCATCGAGCTCCAGCCGCTCCTCGATCCGCTCATCGCCCTCCGCGATCTTGCTCGCCGCAAACCGCAGGGGAATTCCGGCTCTTGCCGCATGATCCTGGATCAGGTGCATGATACCGTGAAGACACCGGTGGACCGCTCCGCCCTGCTCATATTCATCGCAGAAATCCTGGCGCTTTGGTCTTTCCTGATATTTCGCCACATGGACTGCGTGCTCGATCAGCTCTTCGATACCCTCGTTCTTCGCTGCTGAAATAGGAACGACGGGGATGCCCATCATCTCTTCCATTTCGCTGATGCGGATGGCGCCGCCGTTTTCCCTGACCTCGTCCATCATATTGAGAGCCAGGACCATAGGCACATCCAGCTCCATGAGCTGCATAGTCAGATAAAGGTTCCTCTCAATGTTCGACGCGTCGACGATATTGATGATTCCCTTCGGGTGCTCGCCAAGAATAAACTGCCGCGTCACGATCTCTTCTTTTGAATAAGGAGACATGCTGTATATGCCCGGAAGATCCGTCACGCTTGTATTGGTATACTTGCGGATCTGCCCGTCCTTGCGGCTTACCGTGACTCCCGGAAAATTTCCAACATGCTGGTTCGACCCCGTCAGCTGATTGAAAAGCGTTGTCTTTCCCGAATTCTGGTTTCCTGCCAATGCAAATGTCAGCGTCTCACTTTCCGGAAGAGGCTGTTCTGATTTGCGGTCGTGATAAAGAATGCCGCTTTCGCCCAGCCCCGGGTGTTCCTTGCCTCCGCGAATCTTCTTTTCTGGAACAAAGTCCTCTTCGGCGGGCTGCCGGACATCTTTGATCGTAATATTCACCGCTTCTTCCTTCCGCAGCGTCAGTTCATATCCGTGGATCTTAAACTCCAGCGGATCTCCCATAGGCGCGTATTTCATCAGCTGAATGGTCGCCTTCGGTATGACGCCCATATCAAGGAAGTGCTGCCGCAGGCCGCCTTCGCCCCCAACTTCCACAATGGTGGCTTCTTCACCAATTGGTAATTCACTTAATTTCAATGGTCTGTCTCCTGTGTATGTGATATTTTGTATGGTCATTTTAGTATTCTCTGTAAGCCGGCATTCGCATGACACCGTTCTTGCGTGGCCGCTTTCACAAGCTGCCGGCAAAGTTAGATTAGCCTAATTTTATACAGTTGTCAAGTTACGCATAAGTTACAGTTCAAGGGTTGACAGGAGGGACTGACCTAGAGAATCATCGGATCCGGTGGCGATGCAGCCGGCCGAACTTCGTGATGGTCGGTTTTCACATATCGGCTGCTGGCATCGCCACGGGGACCAGATGATCCGGTGGCGACGCAGCCGGGCAAACTTCGAGATGGTCGGCTTTCGCATATCAGCTGCCGGAATCGCCACGGAAACCAAATGATCCGGTGGCGACGCTGCCGGGCAAACTGCGTGATGGTCGGTTTTCACGGATCGGCTCCTGGCATCGCCACGAAAACCAGCGGATCTGGTGGCGACGCTGCCGGGCAAACTGCGTGATGGTCCGTTTTCACATATCGGCTGCTGGCATCGCCACGGAAACCAGATGATCCGGTGGCGATGCAGCCGACCAAACTGCGTGATGGTCCGTTTTCACATATCGGCTGCCGGCATCGCCACAGAAACCAAATGATCCGGTGGCGATTCAGACGGGCAAACTGCGTGATGGTCGGCTTTCGCATATCAGCTGCCGGCATCGCCACGGGGACCATTGCTTTCGAAAGAATCGTCTAAAATCATCACCATATAGTTTATGAACCTTTTCATTCACGTCCACCCCTGAACTGTGCCATGCATAAGACTGATATGTTCCATAGGCATAAATTTCATGTTGCCCAGCCGTGGGAATTATGCTAAAATATCTAGTGTTGACACATTTGCAGGCTTCTGCAGCCCAAACATTTATGTGAAAACTTATTAATTATTCGGAGACGTATCGAAGTGGTCATAACGAGCCGCACTCGAAATGCGGTTGTCCTTACTGGGCACGTGGGTTCGAATCCCACCGTCTCCGCCAATGAAAATACCGTCCCTTCGGACGGTTTTTTGATGATAAGGACGGGATTCGAACCCAGGAACAGAAAAACCGCCGGTAATACCGGCGGCCAGTTTACTTATTCGATTTCTGTCAATTAAGCGTTCTTAACTTTGGTCTGAGCGTTGCTCTCCTCGCTCTGGAACAGTGTTCCGCTGATCACACCCTTCGGATCTGTAACAAGCAGTCTTACGATCCAGATGATCAGACCGAGGGCAACAACAGCGAGACCGAGGAATGCGTCATTGAGCATATCCGCAGGAGCCGGAGTAAAATATTCTGCCTGCAGCTCAACATACTCAAAAATCGCGTCTACAAGCCACATGATAGAAGCGCCCCAGTACAGCCAGCAGAGGATTCCTGTCTTGAGCTCGTTTTTCGGCATTCCCTTATACCATACGACGGTACTGATTACCGCGGCAAATACTGTGATCAATAAAGTCATCTGACGGCACCTCCTGACTGAAGCGCTCTCGCTCTGTTCTCCTTCTTGGCAAAGGAATCTGCAACGAGACACATAACGACCCATACCGCAGTGACAAGGACAGCCATGGTAACTCCGACAGTCGACATCTCATGCAGCATGGTCGCCGTATCCGATGGATTGCTTGCCGCCGTCAGGAATGGGAACCAGGGCACGACCTCTCCGTGCCATAAATGCTCAAATGCCAGCAGGACTGCTCCTCCAAAAAGCAGATAATTGAGCCAGTGGAGCTTTCTGGAAAGAGGGATCTTGACCTCTTCCGCCTGAACTGCCTTATGCTCAGGCAGTTCGACCTGGATCTTCTTTTCCTTGGATTCCTCAGCCTTCGTGATGATCGTCGTCACCACCGCTTCTGCGGTCGGTACTAAAAAACATGCCATAATAAATACCTCCTAATAATTATTCCAGCCTGTAAGCACAAAAAAGGCATCTTGTTTCTTCAAAAACAGGATACCTTCTTGATATCACATTAAATGTTAAATGGCTCCGAACTGACCTTATACGATTACTTCTGTAATCAACGCTGGCTTCCAAGGCAGCTTCCTGGTCGTAACGCTCGATCACCTGCAAATATAAATGCCTTCAATTTACTTTCATGGCTTCGAACTATAATATCATATATCGTATGATGAAGCAACAGTTTTTTTCCCAATATTATAGCTGCTTCCATCCCTTTTCAACGCATGATAAAATATAATAAAATCAACCTGCGAATTGAATCATTTAAGAAGGGAGTCAATTATGCTCGCGTTTCTGAAAGCCTCATGGATGATATGGATCCCCGCCATTGTATTGATCATCGGCGCGATCTACCGTAAAGTGACCCGCCAACCCTTCCAGGGAAACATACCGCCCGTCGGAGTACTGAACGACATGCCCGACAGCGTATTTCCGGGCAGCTCAGACCTGGAATTTACTGCGGCAGCCGTTGCGGGGTCATCCGCAGGCAGATCACCGGATGATCCGCAGGATCCGGACAGTCAGGCAGATGCAGCGCCGGCTCATGATATGGATGCTTTGGAGGAAGCAGATGATTAAACTCTTAGTTCGTTATTTCAGGCCGCACAGGGCTTTGTTCTTTCTTGATATGGCATGCGCGGTCATCGCCGCCGTCGTGGATGTTTCATTTCCCGTGGTATCCCGCCATGCCATGTATGATCTGCTGCCGGAAAAAGCCTACCGTGCATTCTTTACCGTCATGATCATTGTGGGCATCGCCTACCTCATCCGGGCAGTCTGTTACTATGTGATGGCATACTGGGGTCATACCTTCGGCGCCCGCGTGGAAGCAGATATCAGAGAAGACCTTTTTCGTCATCTGCAGACCCTGGATTTCGAGTTCTTCGACCAGAACCGGACCGGCGCACTGATCAGCAGGCTGACCGGGGATCTCTTTGATATCACGGAGCTTGCGCACCATGGCCCGGAGGACCTCCTTATTTCTGTGCTGACCATCACAGGATCCATGATCGTGATGTTCTCCATAGAATGGCGGCTCGCCCTGATTGTGCTCATTCTCCTGCCCATTTTTCTTGCCGTTGTCATTCGCCAGCGCACGAACATGTCCGATGCTTCCCGCAACGTTAAGGTGAAGATGGCATCCATCAATTCCGATATTGAGTCCAGCATTTCCGGAATGAAGACGTCCAAGGCTTTCGCCAACGAGTCCGTTGAGAAAGACCGCTTTGATTATGCCAACGGACAGTATAAGACAGCCAAGAAGGACTTTTACCAGGCTATGGGACTCTTTAACGCCAGTCAGGAATTCTTCATGGGGATCATGCCTGCCGTGGTCATAGCAGTTGGCGGGTTCATGATCATGAAGGACAGCCTGAACTATATCGACCTGATCACGTTCACCCTGTTTGTATCCACATTCATTACGCCGATCCGCAAGCTCACTCAGTTTGCGGAGATCTTCGTCAGCGGCTATGCCGGCCTTCAGCGTTTTGATACGGTCATGAAGATGCAGCCCACCGTTCCAGAAAAAAACGATTCTTATCCTCTTCCTGTAAAAGACGGCGCCATAGATATCGATCATGTAGACTTCCATTACGCAGACGGCAGGCAGGTGCTTACAGACATCGATCTTCACATACCCAGCGGTGAAATGACCGCTGTAGTGGGCAGTTCCGGCGGCGGTAAAACCACCCTCTGCCAGCTCATTCCCCGCTTCTATGATGTAACATCCGGATCCATCCGGATAGACGGCACAGATATCCGTGATGTAACCAAGGCCTCGCTGCGCAGCGCTGTCGGCATCGTTCAGCAGGACGTCTTTATTTTCCCGGATACGATCATGGAAAATATTCGCTACGGCAGACCCGATGCCTCGGATGAAGAGGTGATCCTTGCTGCTCGGGAAGCGGAGCTTTACGATGATATCTGTGAAATGGAGGATGGATTCTCCACATATGTTGGCGAGCGCGGGACCCGTCTCTCCGGCGGCCAGCGTCAGCGGATCTCCGTTGCGAGGATATTCCTCAAGAACCCAAAAATCCTGATTCTGGACGAAGCGACCTCCGCTCTGGACACGGTCACAGAGCAGAAGATCCAGCAGAGTTTCGAAAAGCTGATGCAGGGTCGGACATCTATTGTAATCGCTCACCGCCTTGCCACTGTCAGAGATGCAAACCGGATTGTCGTCATAGAAGACGGCGCCGTTGCGGAGGAAGGTACAGAAAAAGAACTGCTGGCGAAAGACGGCATGTACGCCAGACTGATGAAAACACAGGAGTTATAATGAACCTGCTGCCTCATATGAAAAATTCCGTCGGTTTCTCCATGGACGAAAACGCCCAGGGCGACAGCGTTGCTGCGTAACTCCCCGCATTGCCGATTATGACAGCGTCCCCAGGCGAAAGCTTCGGCAGGGAAACATCTTCAGCAATCACATCTGCAGCCGTACACAGTCTTCCTGTCAGCGTCACCGTTTCCATTCGGTCAGATGCTCCTGCCGAACCCGATGATTTGTCCGCTCCGCCTACTCTCTTCACGACCCAAAACGGGAAAGCATCTGCAGCAGTAAACAGCGGTTCCCTCCCCTCGGGAGCATGCTCCCGGGCATAATGAACAACCAGCCTGGCCAGCGACGGACGCAGAAACTGGTTCATCGTATCCCTCAGAATGATATATGTCCGCCCGCAGGAAACCTTCCGGTCGACGACGGTAGTAACAAACAGCCCTGCCTGGCAAGTAAGGTAACGTCCGGTCTCGATCATAATTCGGGTTCCAGGCCATTTTTTTCTAAAGGTACACAGTTCTTCTTCCACAGCCTTTCCAAGTGTGCGTATATCCAGGGGCTGATCTCCCGGCGCATAGGGCACGCCGATCCCGGAGCCCATATCAACAAAGTCCAGACCGCCGCAGACCTCACCGAACCGGTCCGCCAGTTCTAAAACCTTATGATAATATATCCTGAGTGCTTCAGTATCCAGCACCTGACTTCGCAGATGTACCTGCAGCCCCTTTACAGAAACACGCCTGAGACTCATCATTCCCGCAGCTCCGTGCCAATGGGATAAGGCAGCGATCGCCTGATCTTCATCCACGCCAAACTTAGAAGGGGCAGGATCCCCGTTCTCGAATCCAAAATCCGGATTGATCCGAAGACCAATGTGGATCGGAGCGTCATCCGGCGCAGCGGCCCTTTCTGCCTCCTCATCGATCCACCGCACCTCGTCCAGGCTGTCGGCGATCAGCGTGCACTTTCCCCAGGTCCGGCGGATATCCGACCGGGTTTTCCCCGGCGCCACGTAATATATATCCTCCGGCAGAAAACCTGCTTCCTCTGCCCGCAGCACTTCCCCGGCGCTGGCCGCATCCGCCCCATATCCCAGATCACAGAGCGTCTGCAGAATCTTCGGATAAGGATTGCATTTCACAGAATACAGGAAATCTATCCCAGAGAATGCTTCTTTCAGCGACTTAGCCTGCCCTTCAATAATCGCTCCGTCATACAGATAAAAACTGCCGTATTCTTCTGCCATATCCCGCAGCCGGTCCGATGTGATATTAAATCTTTCCATACCAGTGGTTCCGTTCAGCCTTTCTTCCGTAAATGTTCTTTGACACCATTATAATACCCGCAAGTTTTCTTCGCTACTGACAGAGCACAGCAATCATAAAAGAACTGTTTTCTTTTCCTTTCGCTTTGGATATAATAAGAACATCAGTCAGTGAAGAAATTAAGGATGGTGCATCTATGGAAGGAAACAGAAGAATAACAGAAATCCCGGCAGACAGAAGACCTGAGGAATTCGATGCTTTATGGGCAAAGGTCTTCGGCGACGATCAGGATCTGATCGTCGGTTTCTTTCTGAATTTTTCCAGAGAGATCCGGGCTTACGGACTTTGGCAGGATAATCAGCTGATATCTGCTCTGACTCAGTTTCTCATGGGCAGACTTGTCCTGCCGGATATGGATGCAGCGGACTCCTCCCGGGACGTCTATGTCTCCTATGCCATCTGCACGGACCCCGATGCCCGTGGGCAGGGCGCAGGTTCTGAAATCACCCGTTACGCAGGAGAAGAAATCCTTAAACGCGGATCGCTGTCCGTTCTCTCCCCTGCAGAGGAAAGCCTGATAAACTTCTACCAGCCCATGGGATACCGCTCCCTGTTCCCTGCCCAGTACGGCAGTGCTGTTTCAGGAACGATCGGTGATTTGTTATTTGATCACATTCCCGCAGAAGAATACAATCGGCTGCGGGAAGAATTCCTCAGTAAGCGGCCTCATATTGCTCTGTCCCAGAAAGCACTGCGGCTCGTGCAGTTTTTCAGCTGGGAAGAAAACGGATTCTATGCTGTCCGCAGACTGGGACAGGAAGGCGTGGTTATAGAGACTTCTGTCATCGATGCTGCAAAGGATACGACCATCGAAGCGATCACTGTCCTTGGTCTGGACGAAGAAGGCAACCCACTGCTCCAGGAAATACTCGTCTCTCCGAGTTCCTCCCTTACGACAGCGGATATTGCGGGGGCTTTTGCTGCCGTCTTTGGTCACCGGTTTGAATCTCCAAAGCTGAACTGGCGGGCGCCTGTACCAGAATGCAGTATTACATCCCAGGGGCAAATATATACACAGGCTATGATCCTGTGCAGTTCAGATACCGCAAAAAAACTGGAGAATTCTCCCCAGCCTCCCTACTTCGGATTTCCCTTTGACTAGAACCAGTGATATATTTCACTTAACTGTTCCGCCGGCGTCATAACCTATGCCAGCAATGTTCCCTCTTCAAAGGAGCACTGCAGGTAACTTGGATTACTATAATATACATTGGAATTAAAGGCTTTAATTAAGCGCAATAACCTAATTAAACAAAAATGCCGTCCGCATATAACGGGCAGCATTTTAGTTTCTCAGATTTATCTGTCTTACAGTACCAGCGAAGGCGCCGCATATACACGTGCCAGCAGTTCCTGGTTCAGCGCATAGAGCCCCTTAGGATCATGGCCAAAGAGTGTGAACTTCTTGATCAGGTCGTCCGCATTCTTTTCTTCCTCGCCCTGCTCCTTGACAAACCAGTCGAAGCACTGCATGGTGCGATAATCATTGACGTCCTGGGCAGCGCGGTAGATCGTATTAATCAGGCTCGTCACATACTGTTCATGCTCCAGGCCGAAACGGAGAGGATCCTCCGGACTGTTATACGTCTTGTCCGGCTTATCAATAGCTTCAAATGTAACCGTCTCCCCGTTATTGAAAAGATACGTTCTCATGAGCATGGCATGATCTCTCTCCTCCTGAGCCTGGATATCATACCAGTGAGCGAAACCGTCCAGACCCTGGTCATAATAATAATTCGCAAAGTCCAGATAGAGATACGCCGAATATAATTCCTTGTTGATCTGTGTGTTGATCAGTTCCTTTACTTTCTTATCGAGCATTGCAATAATCGCCTCCTGTTTCAGTTAACATTTATATCCGATGTAATTATATCACGATTGGAAGCCTCTGAATCATATTCCGCCAAGTTCCAAATAGTCGGATAATTACTCCGGAAGCGCGCCGCGCGCACAATGTAAAACCCGCTGGAATCAGTACTTAAACTGTTTTCCAACGGGCTTTCTATAGAAACATTTCAGGCTAATCGTTTATTATTTACGCCAGGCTCTTTCTTCCCAGAGGCGTCTTCACAAGCGCAACCTCCAGGACAAGGCCGAAGCCGATGCCCATGGCATCCTGAATAATATCGCCAGGCATCGCTGCGATACCGGCTGCAATACCGCCGTACATTACAGAGTTGCCGAGGAAATAACCGCCGCAGTTGATCACACTGCCTGCCACCATGGCTATAACATCCGCCGCGGTAATGACGAAACGGTTGCCCGTTTCCTTCTTGCGGGCTGCAAACTTCTCAATGATCAGTCCGGCGGTAAATCCCATCAGCGCTTTGATCACAAATGTCCAGGGCGCCCACACCGCATAGCCGCCCATGATATCAGCCAGAGCGCCGCCGATACCTCCGGCAGCCGCTCCGTACTTTTTTCCAAGCATGATGGCGCTTATATAGATCAGCGCGTCACCGGGATGTACATATCCATTTAATACCGGCACTTTTATGAAGCATGTGGCGACAAAGACCGCACATGCCATCAGTCCAGTCAGTACCAGCTCCTGAGTTTTTCTGTCTGTAGCATTGTTGTTCATTTAAAAGACCTCTTTTCAAAATTCCGTTCTCGATAACCTGAATATCATCTTTACTGTTATACATGGTAACATTAAATTATAATTATATAAATATTCAATATCAAATATTTTAACCAGTACAGTTTATCAAAATAATATCCTTTATCCTAAAGATACAACAGTTAAAATACAATTAATCTTTTTATCGCAAAATACAGTTCCAAATAGCTGCCGTCTCCGCCCTTTTCTGCGCCTGCATCACCCAGTCCCCTTTCCTTTTTTGGCCGAACCATCTATAATAGTAAGCGTTGCAGAGAATAAAAAAGAAAAGCAAAGGATGAGGAAAGCAGAGAATGAACGAGAATTTCAGAATAGAAGACTTCGTAAAAGAACGGCAGAAAGATCCGGAAGCGGCGGGACGCAACGCCATGAAGCGCATCGCCGCAATCAATGACATGTCCGGATTCGGCAAATGCTCCCTGACTGTCGCCCTGCCCATTATTTCAGCCATGGGCATCCAGTGCTGCCCGCTTCCTACTTCAATTCTGTCTAACCAGACCGGCTACCCGGACTTCTACTGCGTAGACTTTACGGAGCACATGAGGAAATATATCGATCAGTGGCGCAGGCTGGATCTTCATTTTGACGGCATCGTTTCCGGCTTTCTCGGAAGCCTGGAGCAGATACAGATCGTCAGTGAATTTATCGATGAATTTCGTGTTTCCGGCACCCGCGTCATCGTGGACCCTGCCATGGCCGACGGCGGCCGGCTCTACTCTACGATAACCACGCATATGGCGAAGGCCATGACAGACCTCGTGGCAAAAGCAGATACGATCAAGCCCAATCTTACGGAAGCCTGCATACTCACTGAACGCAGGTACAGAGAGGATATGTCCATGGCAGAACTTCAGTCCATGGCTGAGCAGCTTTCCCTGCTCGGACCCTCCCAAATTGTCATAACCGGTATTTCCAGCGGAAGCGACCTGATCAACCTGTGCTACGAGAAGGGTCAGGGATTCTTTGAAGTAAAGACGCCCCGCATCGGCGGCGGACGGTCCGGCACCGGCGATATTTTCAGTTCTATTCTCGCGGGCTGTGCGGTAAAAGGCGTTTCCTTCCGCGAATCTGTAGAAACTGCCAGCAGATTTATCTCCCGGAGCGTAGCCCGGGCGTCGGAACTGGATATCCCGTTGAATGACGGCGTCTGCTTCGAGGAATTTCTCGGTGACCTTGGATAGCGCCAGTCCTGACTTTGTTATAAATAACGCGCCCAGCGGATCTCCTTATCCTGCCGGACGCGTTTCATTTTCTTATAACAAAAGCTTCTCTGCCAGCTTCCGGGCTGTTTCTTCCCGTGCCCGGGAATCCATTTCCACCAGATCCCGGATCAGCGGATCCTGCACCAGCCTGTTCCAGACGGTCCATGTTGCCTGGATGAACCGGGGATCGACCTCCATCTCCTCCTCGATCAGCGGACAGCAATAGGGAAGCTCCATATCGTTATAGACCAGCGTAAGCTCCCCTTCTTCTGACAGATGGGGCAGCAGAGGGAACGTCCTGCACTGGATCGGCCGCTTCTCCCGGGGACAGTGAGGCGGATCGATGCACTTCACATAAAACACCTTACCCTTCCAGGACTCGGGAAATTCATAATCCTCCGCCTGCTCCGCGCTCCATGTAAGCCAGGACTCATCTCTGCTGTGGATCTTCTCCTCTCCCGGGAGCAGGTAAATTCCCATATCATCCTCCGGCGTTCCGCAGCATATGGCGCCGCAGATCGTGCCGCAGTCGAAATCTACCGGTGACACCCTGTCCAGCAGCCGGTAGATCGCCCGCCACGTGCTGGTTCTGATCGTTGACTTCATCATAGGATTACCATAATCCCATCTGCTTCGCCTGCTCTGTCAGCTCGTCTCGAAAATCAGGATGGGCAATACCGATCAGCGCATGGGCCCTCTGCTTCATGGTCATGGGCTTCAGATTGACGCAGCCGTACTCCGTCACCACGTTGTTTACCTCAGAACGGGGTGTTGTAACAGCTGTGCCTTCCGGGAATTTCGCCACGATGCGGCTGTTTTTCTTCCCTGTCTTTTTATTGACATTCTCTGAAGTGGCAGCAATAAAGGACGCGCCTCCCCTGGACATCTGGGCGCCCTGGACGAAATCAAGCTGCCCGCCTGTGGCGCTGAACTGACGTCCGCCGATATTATCCGCATCCACCTGTCCTGTCAGGTCAATGGATATAGCGCCGTTAACAGAAATCATATGGTCGTTCTGCGCAATGATCCGCTTGTCATTGACGATGGGGAACGGCATGTAGTACATGTCTTCATTATGATCCAGGTATTCATACAGATCCTTCGTGCCAAGCGAGAAAGACACGACGGACTTGCCCCGCATAAAGGATTTATGGGTATTCGTCACGTTGCCGTTCTGCATCAGGAACGCCAGAGAATCCGTCATCAGCTCACTGTGGATGCCCAGCTCATTCTTATCTTTCAGGCCGAATCCGACCGCATTCCCTATGCCGCCGATGCCCAGCTGGAGACATGCTCCGTCCGGGATCTGGTCTATGATATACTCGGAGATCGCCTGGACCTCTTCTGTGGGTTCCAGGTTTTTCACCTCTGCGATTTCTTCATCTGCGCGGACGATGATATCCGCGTCTTTTACATTGATCCGATTATCCTCGCCGTATACGTAGGGAGCATATTTATTGATCTGCAGGATAACGATCTTCGCCTTGTCCAGCAGATATTTATTCAGGGCAACGCCCGTAGCGCCGAAGCTCATGTTTCCGTTCTCATCAGGCAGGGATACTTCAAGGAACGCTACATCCGGCGGACATGTCTCGTGGCACCAGATATCTACCAGACTCAGATGGATGCTCGTATAATCCAGACATCCCAACTTCTGCGACTGGCGTTCCATGGGTCCCATAAAGTAAGAACAGACGCGGAAATGCTCCGGGTCGGACAGGACCTTCAGAGGTTTGAACAGATTGGAGCATCCGATGGTTACGTTCTCCAGTTCATCACTGCGTCTCCCAAGGGCTCTGGCAAGCTCATAGCATGTGCTGCTTGCCGTTCCGATATATACAGTATCGCCGCTTTTTATACACTTCACTGCTTCATCGCAGGTCATCATTTTCTCATCGAACAGTTTTTTTACTGAGTCTTTCATCCAATTTATCCCTCCTCATCAGCATCATTGACAATATTATAACATACTCGCAAAAAAACAGCCACCTTGTTGGTGGCTGTTCTCAATGTTTTACCGATATTTACCTGCGCAGTTCCTTTAGAGGCTAACCCAGTTTGCTGATGACATAATCGGCGAATTCTTTGCAGGTAGCTCCGTCAGCGAATCCCGTGACAACGACTTTCTTCTCATTTTCCAGACAGTCATTCAGGATCTCCTCCAGACCATTGGCCTTGGCGGTGAAGCCGATATGGCGAAGCATCATGACGACCGCCTTAAACAGGCTGGACGGATTGGCATACTGGCCGAGCCCGTCCTCGATCATCCGGGGCGCCGAGCCGTGAATCGCCTCAAACATGGCATACTGGTCGCCGATATTGGCGCTGCCCGCTGTGCCGACGCCGCCCTGGATCTCTGCCGCCTCATCAGTGATGATATCGCCGTAGAGATTAGGCAGAACAAATACCTGGAACTGGCTGCGGATATCCGGATTGACCAGATTGGCAGTCATAATGTCGATATACCAGTCTTCCATCTCGACTTCCGGATACTCCAGCCCGATCTCATGGCAGATGCGGGAGAAGTTTCCGTCCGTCTTCTTCATGATATTGGCCTTCGTTACAATAGCCATCTTCGTCTTACCGTTTGCCCTAGCATATTCAAAGGCCTTGCGGGCGATCCGCCGCGTTCCCGGTTCTGTCGTTACCTTAAAGTCAAAGGACAGTTTGCCCGGGATCTCGATGCCCTTGCTGCCAAGGACATATTCTCCCTCCGTGTTCTCACGGAAAAATGTCCAGTCGATTCCCTCTGAGGGCACCGATACGGGCCGCACGTTAGCATATAGATCGAGCTCTCTTCGGAGCGCCACATTGGCGCTCTCCAGGTTTCCGCCCTTCGGTGTGGTCGTGGGTCCTTTCAGCAGCACATCGCACTGCTTGATTTCTTCCAGGACATCAGAAGGTACTGCTTCCATCTTCGCCAGTCGGTTTTCTATGGTAAGACCTTCGATCGGCTTCAGCTCGATGCGGCCGCTTTCGATTTCTGACGCAAGAACTGCCTTCAGAAGACGGACGGCCTGCTCCATGATGATGGGGCCGATGCCGTCCCCCGGGCAGAGACCGATGACGATCTTCGACATTTCGCCGAAGTTCTTCGGGGGCTTCTGATTGCTTTGCATATCCATGACACGGGTCAGCTGATCCATGAGCAGATTTCTGAACTGTCCGCTGGCATCAGCGACTTCGGCCATCTCATTCATTTCCTTCAGGCTGAGATCCACCAGTTCTGACACGAATGACTCCTTTCTGTTCTTTTCCTTCTCCCGCTTTTTTTCCTTGCGGTTTGTACGGGCAATATTTTTCTGTCTGTTTTTCTCGTGGTTTTTGGCGTTGAGACGTCGTCTGCCAAACATATCAGCTGTTCTCCTTCGCAACATATTTCAGGAGACCGCCCGCAAGCAGTATTGCCTGCTGTCTCTCTGTATAGCTGCATTTTAGCATACATTCCTTACCCGTTGCCACATCGGTGAGAATAATCTTTCCGTTTTTCATGCCTTCGTGAATACCGGAAAGTCTCAGCTCGTCGCCCTGGTTCAGGCTGTCATAATCCTCCGGATTCTCAAAAGTAAGGGGCATGATGCCTGCGTTGATCAGGTTTGCCGCATGGATGCGGGCGAAACTCTTAGCCACTACGGCGCGCACGCCGAGATAAAGAGGAACAAGTGCCGCGTGCTCCCTGGATGATCCCTGGCCGTAATTCTCGCCGCCGACAATGATGCTCCGTCCTGCCGCCTTGGCCCTCTCAGGGAATGTCGGATCGCAGACCTCAAAGCAGTACTGAGAAAGATGCGGAATATTGGAACGGTAAGGCAGGATCCTGGAACCAGCCGGCATGATATGGTCTGTCGTGATATTATCGCCCACCTTCAGTGTAAGAGGCGCGTCGATCACGTCCGCTGCCGGTTCGCCGGAAGGACAGCTCTTAATGTTCGGTCCCTTCAGTATCTCTACATCTGCCGCCTCTGATTCCGGAGCCGGTTCGATCACAGCGCTGTCATCTATGCGGAATTTCTCCGGCATGGTGACCTGAGGCATTTCGCCGAGCTCTGCCGGATCCGTGATCTTTCCAAATACTGCCGCTGCAACTGCTGTCTCCGGAGAAACGAGGTAGACCTGTCCGTCCTTGGTGCCGGAGCGTCCTTCGAAGTTCCTGTTGAATGTTCTCAGGGAAACGCCGCCGGAATTCGGAGAGAATCCCATGCCGATGCAGGGACCGCAGGCGCATTCCAGCAGTCTGGCGCCGCTTGCCAGTATATCTGTCAGCGCGCCGCAGTCCGCCAGCATGGTCAGTACCTGCTTGGATCCCGGAGAAATAGACAGACTCACGCTGGGGTCGATCGTTCTTCCTTTCAGCAGCGCTGCTACTTTCAGCATGTCAAAGAGTGAGGAATTGGTGCAGGATCCGATGCAGACCTGGTCCACCTTAGTCCCGGCAATGGACGCCACATCGACGACAGCATCAGGACTGTGGGGACAAGCGATTTTCGGCGTCAGTGTATCCAGATCGATATCTATGATCCGGTCGTATTCTGCATCCGCATCGCTGGCCAGAGGAATCCACTGGTCGCCTCTGCCTTCTGCTTCCATAAATGCCCTGGTTACCTCATCAGAGGGGAAAATGGACGTGGTCGCGCCCAGCTCCGTTCCCATGTTGGTGATCGTCGCTCTTTCCGGAACGGACAGGCTGGCAATGCCGGGACCTCCCCATTCTATGATCGCGCCGACGCCGCCCTTCACGGACAGGATCCGCAGAATCTCGAGGCTGATGTCCTTTGCTGTCACGAAGGGGCGTAGTTTCCCGGTAAGGTTGACTTTGTACATCTTAGGCATCGTAATATAATACGCGCCGCCGCCCATGGCAACCGCTACATCCAGGCCGCCGGCTCCCATAGCCAGCATACCGATGCCGCCGCCTGTGGGCGTATGGCTGTCAGAGCCGATCAGTGTCTTTCCCGGACGGCCAAACCGCTCCAGATGGACCTGGTGGCAGATGCCGTTGCCCGGGCGGGAAAATTTCAGACCGTATTTCTTCGCCATGGACTGAATGAAGCGGTGGTCATCCGCGTTCATAAAGCCTGACTGCAGTGTATTATGGTCGATGTATGCCACGGAAAGCTCCGTGCGAACCCGGGGAATCCCCATTGTTTCAAATTCAAGGTATGCCATAGTTCCTGTGGCATCCTGCGTCAGTGTCTGGTCTATACGGAGCGCGACCTCCGTTCCCGGCTCCATGGAGCCGCTGACCATGTGATCTTTAATGATTTTCTGTGCTATCGTGAGTCCCATGCTCTGTCCTTCTTTCTCCGCTACTGCTCTACCTGCTGTTTTATTTGGCTTCCGCTTCTTTCAGACTGATACCTCTGACCATTCCGTCGTGGGCTCCATCTACATGAGCCAGCATTGCCTTTTCCATTGCGTCAGCATCTCTTGCACTCAGCGCCTTAACGATGCCTTCGTGCTCCTTCAGTGAACTGCGCATGCGGTCGAGGTCCGTTTCCAGTGAAATTCTGCGGTACTTCATCAGCTTGTGATGCAGCGGGGACAGGATTCTGGCAAAGGCACGGCTGCCGCAGTTCTCGTAAATTGCGTCATGGAAACGGGTATCCAGGTCGCCCACCTTCTCCGCGTCTTCCTTGCCCATATAGAATTCCTGCTGATCCAGGATGTCCCGGAGTTCCTTGATCTGCTCGTCGGTCATATTCTCTGCCGCCATACGTCCTGCATATCCTTCGATACGGCGCTTGATCTCATAGGTATCATCCACATCCTGGGGCGTAATGCCGAGAACGACCGTTCCTGACGGAGAATCGGAAACGAGTCCGTCTTCCATCAGTCTTCCCAGCGCCTCGCGGATCGGCGTCCGGCTGACGCCCAGTTCCGCGGTCAGTCTCTTCTCGCTGATCACTTCTCCGGGAGCATAAACACCGGTAAGGATATTCTTTTCCAGACGTTCAAAGACCTGGCTGGCCAGTGACATATTCTTATATTCTATCATTTCTTCAGTTCCTCCTTCAGCTTCTGACGCAGTTCACGGTTGGAGATATTGGTGGTCCTTCCCTTGTCGTATTCAGAATCAACCCATTCTTTGATCCGGACAACGATCGGGTCGTTCTTACTGAACTCCTCCCCCGGACCCAGATCCAGATGTTCATTGATCCAGTAGGCAATGCCCGCCAGACCGCTTGTCTCGCTGATCGTAACGCCTGCCTTGCGGTTCAGGAGCTTCTTGGTATTAAAGATCGTATAGATCTCCTCATCCTTCAGAAGTCCGTCCGCGTGTATACCAGCCTTTGTCATATTAAAGTCTTCACCCACGAAAGGCGTTCTGGGCGGGATCTCATATCCGATCTCGTCCTCAAAGTACCGTGCGATCTCCGTGATCACCGTAGGATCCATGCCGTCCATGGAGCCCCGCAGGCTGGCATATTCAAATACCATTGCTTCCAGAGGGATGTTTCCGGTACGTTCGCCGATTCCAAGCAGCGAGCAGTTCACCGCGCTGGCGCCGTAGAGCCATGCGGTCGTCGCATTGGAAACCGCGTGATAGAAGTCGTTGTGGCCGTGCCACTCCAGCATCTCGCTGGGCACGCCGGAATAATGCTGCAGTCCGTAGATGATGCCCGAGACGCTTCGGGGAAGAGCTGCTCCCGTGTAGGGCACGCCGTAACCCATGGTATCGCAGGCACGGATCTTGACAGGGATGCCCGCTTCTTTACTGAGCTTCATGATCTCGTTTACGAAAGGTACGACGAATCCATAGAAATCGGCTCTGGTGATATCCTCCAGGTGGCAGCGGGGAACGACGCCTGCCTCAAAGGCCATGCGGATCGTCTCCAGGTAATATTCCATGGCCTGTTTGCGGGTCATGTTCATTTTCTTGAATATATGGTAATCGCTGCAGGAAACAAGGATGCCCGTTTCCTCGATCCCCATGTCCTTCACGAGTTTAAAGTCCTCTTTCTTCGCCCGGATCCACGTTGTGATCTGTGGGAACCGCAGTCCCAGCTCCATGCACTTTTCTACTGCTTCTCTGTCTTTCTTCGTATATATAAAGAACTCCGACTGACGGATCAGGCCGTAGGGGCCGCCCAGTCTGGACATAAGTTTAAAAAGATCGACGATCTGCTGTACAGAGTATGGAGCCATTGCCTGCTGTCCGTCACGGAATGTGGTATCGGTGATCCATACATCTTCCGGCATATTCATGGGTACACGCCGGTAGTTAAAAGCGAGCTTGGGAGCATCGTCATAATTGTACATCTCCCTGTACAGTTCCGGCTCCTTCACATCCTGGAGAGAATACTTGTAACTAGCCTGCTCCAGCAGATTTGTCTTATTCGAAATCTCAAGCATTTCGTTACCTCCTGTTCATCCCAAATTCCCGTAGAATTAATTGACACTTATTGAGTACCTGCAGCATGCACTGCGTCCCGCCCTCCTGCATTGCACGCAGCTGCCCTTTCCGGCCTGCCTGTCCTGCAAAAGGACTGACCGCTGGTCTATGAATACCAGCGGCTTAGCTACTTTTGTATCTGTGTATACAAGTATAACTGTCTTTATTTTGTTTGTCAATATATTACTGCTTCTATGCAGAAAAAAGTCAAACAGCCATGCATATATATGCACAGCTGCCATTGAATGCATTTATAAAATTATAGCCAGAAATTGTGAGTATTATTTGAATATTTCCTGAATTTTACTACATACTGCTTCTGCCAGGGCGATGTGCCCTTCCGGAGGCAGATGGAGACAGTCCGTAAGACTTGGGCTGCAAACTTTTCCGGCATCAAGAAAATAAGCACTGTAATCCCGAGCGATCTGCTCATAGAAGGATGCCAGCTGCTCCGACTTGTGGACAGATGCCGCACTCATCTCCCATATCATGCCCAAATCGCCCTCAAGTATTTCCCGGCGCAGGGGCGGCGGCGCAATAAGGAGGATCTTAGGCCTCGGTGTTCCGTCAGATGCTCCCGGGCGCTTCACCGCAGCGGAATCCGCCGCATCAGATGCTCCCGCCTCCCCGTCCGGCCGTCCCGAACGGGAAAACTGGATCGCGTCCATGAGCCGTGTCATGCTCCGGGCGATACTGTAGGCGTCCACGCTGAACTGGTCTTTCGTGTCATTGCTCCCAAGCATGACGATCACGAGATCTATAGGCTTATGAGACTGGAGACAGGGGGTGATATAGGAAAGGCCGCTGCAGTATCCCCGGATCATATCATCCCATACGATCGTCCTTCCGTTCAGTCCCTCTTCGATCACGTGATACTCGGACCCGAGCAGTTCTGCCAGCCTGCCCGGCCATCTCACATTTCTGGGATACCTCAGCCCACAGCCCCCCGGCACATATCCCCAGGTGTTAGAATCTCCAAAGCAGAGAATTGTCCTTTCCAAACCCTTGCACCTTCCTTTCCGTACAAAGTCCTGACCTGCCCTTTCCCTTATGATAAAGGAAGGCTGCCCCGTTCCTTCGAGGCAGCCCGCAAGCATTTATTTCGCTTCTTCTTTGACCTCTTCCTTCCGGATGGTCTTGTTCCTGATCTCTTCCGTGATCTGGTCGATGAACTCCTGTAAAGGCTTGGTTCCCTCATCACCCGCAAAGCGGCTGCGTACAGAAACGGTCCCTTCTTCCTGCTCCTTCGCTCCTACGACGAGCATATAGGGCAGGCGGTCCAGCTGAGCCTGGCGTATCTTGTATCCCATTCTCTCCGCGCTGCTGTCCACGGTCACGTCCACATTATATTTGCGGAGCTCCCGGAATACCTGCTGAGCATAGTCGAGATACTTGTCGGATACCGGCAGGATACGCACCTGCTCCGCGCAGAGCCATGTGGGGAACTTGCCGGCGTACTTCTCGATCAGCCATGCCAGCGTTCTCTCATAGCATCCGATGGACGTCCTGTGAATGATGTAGGGGCGCTGTCTGCTTCCATCCGGAGCAATATAGTACATGTCATACCGGTCAGCCAGGAACATATCCAGCTGGATAGTGATCATGGTGTCTTCCTTGCCGTAAACGTTCTTCGCCTGGATATCCAGTTTGGGTCCGTAGAATGCGGCCTCACCGATTCCTTCTTTATATTCCAGACCGATCTCGTCCAGGATCACCTTCATGGCTCCCTGAACCTTGTCCCATTCCTCAGCAGTCCCCAGATAATCATCCGCGTGCTCCGGATCCCACTTGGAGAACCGGTATGTCACATCATCCTGCAGTCCCAGAGTGGTCAGGCAGTACTTGGCCAGGTTGACGCAGTTCTTAAATTCCTGGTCGATCTGCTCCGGTGTGCAGACCAGATGTCCTTCGGAAATGGTAAACTGGCGGACACGGGTCAGCCCGTGCATCTCACCGGAATCCTCGTTCCGGAACAGTGTGGACGTCTCGCCCATGCGGTAAGGCAGGTCGCGGTAGCTGTGCTGCTTGGCTTTGTACACATAGTACTGGAACGGGCATGTCATAGGACGCAGCGCGTAGACGTTGCTGTCCGCATCGTTCTCTATGAGCTTCAGGTCTTCCAGTCCGCGGATCTTGCGCTCCGCCTCTGCCGCGTTCTCCAGATCTTCCTTCTTGTCATAGCCGAAGACGAACATGCCATCCTTATAGTGATACCAGTGGTCGGAGATCTTATACAGCGTGGACTTGGCCATGAGCGGCGTCCTTGTGCGGACATATCCCCACTCGTAATCTTCCAGGTCCTCGATCCAGCGCTGCAGCTTCTGGATCATCTTGGTTCCCTTGGGCATGAACAAAGGCAGGCCCTGCCCGATGACGTCCGCTGTTGTGAACAGTTCCATCTCTCTGCCCAGACGGTTGTGATCCCTGTTCTTGATGTCCGCCAGATAAGCCAGGTATTCTTCCAGATCCGCTTTCTTCGTATAGGCTGTACCATAGATACGGGTCAGCATCTTGTTGTGCTCATCGCCTCTCCAGTATGCTCCGGATGTGGACGTGAGCTTGAAGGCCTTGATCTGACCGGTGCGCATCAGGTGCGGTCCCGCGCAGAGCTCAATAAAGTCTCCCTGCTGATAAAAGCTGATGGTCTCCCCCTCCGGCAGATCTTCGATCAGTTCTACCTTATAGGGCTCTTCCCGATCCTCCATCATCTTTATTGCCTCGTCCCGGGGCAGCGTGAAGTATTTCAGCTCGTCGTTGCGCTTGATGATCTTCTTCATCCTCGCCTCGATTTTATCCAGGTCAGCCCTGTCCAGAGGATGGAGGTCGAAGTCATAGTAGAACCCACTGTCGATAGACGGTCCGATAGTCAGCTTTGCTTCCGGATAAAGTTCCAGAACAGCCTGAGCCAGTACATGGGAGCATGTGTGTCTGTATGCTCTCTTGCCCTCATCGCTGTCAAATGTCAGGATGTTCAGCGCGCAGTCCTTATCGATGACGGTTCTAAGGTCCTTTACTTCTCCGTCCACTTCGCCGACGCAAGCGACTCTCGCCAGTCCGTCGCTGATATCTCTGGCGATGTCGATGATGGACATCGGCTGAGAATATTCTTTCTTGCTTCCGTCTTTTAATGTGATGATCATAGATTTCCTCCTGAATCTTCCCGATTCCTGATTCCGCGCTGCTGCCCGGCGGGTCGGCAGCCGTGCGCCGTAAACGTAAAATAAAAAGCCCTCCCTGCAGGTTAAAAACTCCTGCAAGAAGGGACGCATACATTCTGTATTCGCGGTTCCACCCGTCTTCCGGCCTCTATTGATACCGGCACTTGATGATGACATTTAACGCAGTCACGCGGGCATGATTGGTGCCGCTCCGAGGTGGTCTTCAGTACTCGGGAACCCGGGATGTTCCAGCATATCATCCCTCTCTGCAGAGTCCCATGAGCCTTACTCTCCTCATCAACGCTTTGCAACTATCATATACCGGATGTCTTCTATTTTCAACAGGGAAAATAAAAAAATTAATGAATTTTACCTTCTTCTGTGTTCCAGTGTGTATCGCGTCGTCATTGACCGCGGAAGTATAACGGTGATACTATTAGAACAAAGGCCGGTCAGGGCTTTGTTCTAAAATATATCCCAGTGAGGTGAGACCGATGATGAAATTTATATGCAAACCTTTTGATGAAAATAACTATTCCGCTGTAGAATATACCGGCGGAAACTCCCGCCGCATCGTGGTCGTTCCCGGCGGAAGCCCCCGGATCACTGTGCTCTATGACTATCTCTTCCGCGATCATACGGAAATTGAGGAGGTCCGGCTGCCGGATACCATCACCAATATCGGCAGCTATGTATTCGACGGGTGCACCAGCCTGAAAACGGTGAACCTCCCGGACAGCCTGACAGACATGTGGAACTATGCTTTCTCCCGCAGCGGCATAGAGACCATCGATATTCCCGGAAGTGTTTCTGCCATCATGCCCCATGTATTCCGGGACTGCAAGAAACTGAGAGAAGTGATCTGCCACGGCGGGACCAGGCAGATCTGCGCCTGCGCGTTTCAGGGATGCACATCGCTCCAAACGATAACGGTACCGCCGGACGCGGAGATCGATCCGGAGGCGTTCCTGGAATGCCCGGAAGACCTGGAGATCGTCCGGCGTTTTGTTTAATGCAGCTTTTTCTTCTCCGGGGCGCAGAGGACAGACAGGGCAGCGATCGTAATGATCAGCCCTGCTATGTTGAATATTGATGGTATCTCCGCAAAGATCAGCGCTCCGAATACCATGGCTGCCGAAGGCTCCGCTCCGGATGCCAGGATGGCGACCTTCCCTGTTTCCACGTAGATCTGGGACAGCGTATACAGGACATAGGGAAGGACAGACGTACAGAGAGACTGCAGCAGCAGGAATCCACCGTGAACAGCCGGCGCCGCGGTCGCATATCCGGCGATCATGCCCCAGTCCGCGAAAGGTATCATGGCGATTCCCGAAATGAACACACTGTAGAATGTAATAGTGAACGCATGATAGCCCTTCCCCATGGCGACTTTTGACAGGATTCCATATAAACCATATAAAAATCCAGACATCAGACCAAAGAAAAGACTGACCGGTGAGTACTCCCCTCCGCCGGAAACCAGACCGCTGACCAGCACGCAGCCGAATACAGCGAGTGCCGTACAGAAAACCTTCTTTACCGTGATCCGTTCGCCAAACAGGAACCTCGCCATGATCATCACGTAAACCGGCGACAGTCCCATAAGAACGGCTGCCAGTGAAACAGTCAGACTGTTTACCGACACATTATAGCAATAGTTCAGTCCCAGCATTCCCAGAATGGCCAGCAAAACGAAAATCCACAGGTCCCGTATGTGTATCACAAGCATGCGTTTATCATAGATCAGCAGACCAAGAAACAGAATAACTGCTGAAACGCTCATCCGCGCTCCGAGGATCGTAACGTTGTCCATTCCTGCGTCCGTCAGTCCCCGAATAAAGATTGACGCCGAACCCCACAGGATCCCGGAAAGCACCGGCAGGATCAGGAATGCCTGTTCCGCCGACCGCCGCTCCGGTCCCCTTCTGCGATCATATTTTGCCGTTTCTTTTTTCTGCAACTGCCCTTTCCCCCGTTTGCCAGATTCTGTTTATCTCATCGGTTTTCCGCGCCTGTCCCCAGACCCGCAGCATTTCCTCTTTCTGCACCGCCGGGCACGCGGCAATCTCGTTGATCTCCATCAGCCGGGCGTCCTTTCCGTCCTGTTCAAACACGTCCAGACCCGCCTCATTTGCGATGAGCTTGCCCGCCGCGTAGTCCCACAGATGAGCCCAGTGGGATATATAAACTGCGCTGGACATCGCTGCATAACAAAGACCCAGCTCTGCCGAACCAATGCAGCGGAACCGATGAAAATTCTCAATAAACACCTGATAGTCGAAAAATCTCCATGACTCTGTCAGCAGCGCCGTCTCTTCCATCGGAAGGACCGGACCGTGCTCGATCCGTTCGCCGTTAAGGAATGCTCCCCCGCCCCGCTTCGCCGAAAAGAACTGTTCCAGGAACGGGTTGTAAACAAAGGCTTCTTCTACCCTCCGGTCCACCGCATGAGCCACGCAGACCGCACAGAACGGGATCCCGTTCATATAATTGTGAGTCCCATCGATTGGGTCGATGATGAAGCATTCGTCCGGAATGTCCGGGTTTTCCTGCTCCTCGGCGATACAGGGTATATCCGGGAGACTTCTGATCAGAAAATCCTGTACCCGCAGATCCGCGTCCGTGACGAACGTACCGTCACTTTTCTCCCGCACATCCGAATAGCCGGATTTCATGATCAGTCCTGCTTCCCTGACGATCTCTATGGTTTTCTCATATTCGTTCACTTATATCACTTCCTGATATAATATTACTTTCTGTCGCCGAGCAGAACACCCAGCGCCGCAGCCGGAAGCGTCCCCTGTTTCAGCAGCACGCCTTTGTCCACCGTCGCTGCTCCGAACGCCGCAGCGGCGATCACGGATGACAAGAACAAAATACCGGTATCCCAGTCTTTCTTTGCCACGCTGTATGCTCCCACTGCTCCCAGCAGCCCATTATAAAATCCCTGATTCGCCGCCATGGATTTCGTGCTTTTCAGAAATTCTGTCGTCATCTTCGGATCGATCTTATTGCCCATCTTCTCCCATCCGAAGATCTCCATGGCTGCGATCCCGAAGCACTCCGCTGTCGCCGCTGCCATCGCCAGTCGTGAAAATTTGCTCATTTTCCTGGACATTTTATCCTCCGATCTTAAGTTTTCTTATACTGCTCTATCTGCTCGGCAATCGTCGTGTAATCCCGCTGGAAAAGCTCCTCACTGATCTGAGGATCCAGAATACCCGCATCCACTTTTTCGGCGATCTTATCGACTACGAACTTCTTGCTCTTTGACTTGTATTTCGGCAGGTTATTGAGTTCCAGAATGTGCACCAGCTCCGGACGCCAGAGCATGCTGAGCTTCCGGACGGTCTGGACTTTGTTATTGCGCTGGCACCCACGCACCTGGTAAAAATCCATGCTTCCGCGGATCATCTCCGCAGACAGAATCCCCCAATGCTCCGGAACGTGCTCCGGCGCGTGCAGTGCGTGCCTGCTCCCAACGACCAGCATGTTATA
Organism: uncultured Eubacteriales bacterium; assembly: GCA_900315125.1. Taxonomy (GTDB): domain Bacteria; phylum Bacillota; class Clostridia; order Peptostreptococcales; family Anaerovoracaceae; genus Aminicella. The sequence continues at coordinate 277 of OMXT01000013.1, read as the reverse complement.
ATCAAAGCACTTATCGTAATCTCTGACCTGCCGGGAAAGACGGGCATAGGTGTCTGCATCGCTCTTTATTTCTATTCCGACCAGCGCGTCCGGTGTGACCATCACCACGTCCGCCCGCGTCCGGCCGATCTGTTTTTCCTCAATGATCCGTATCTTGCCGCAGGTCAGTTCCAGATAGTCAAACAGATCCTCGCGGATATCCCGGTCATGCAGTACCTCTGCACACATAAGTTTACATCCTACGCAAAAATTAAACGCCCTTTTGGTACGGGAATAT
>OMXT01000011.1 GCA_900315125.1 uncultured Eubacteriales bacterium | reverse complement strand
CAAGAGAAATCGCAGAATTTCAGGTGTTTTGCACATTTTATTTGAGGTGGATTAATGGGTTAGGCGTAAACTTCTAGGAAGTTCACACAAACAGGGACATGTAGGGCGTCGGTGTGGTGTCGCGGAATGCCTTCTCTATGATCAGTGTTCCTCTGCAGTTATAGTCGATGAGGTGATCCAGCTGAGCCTTGACTGCAGCCTCGAACTTCTCATAGGTATCAAACTCGGAGATGTCTCCCGTGTCGAGCCAGACTTTGTTCTCATCATATGTTCCAAGAACGCCGTTATGCAGCGCCAGGTCGATGCAGATCGGCCACTGGGTGAATCCGCCGGCTGTCCACTGGTGGACTCTGCCGTTTCTCTGGGGTTCTACACATCCCATGCAGGAGTAGTTTCTGGCATCCTCGAAGGAATAGCCCTTGCGGAGCATCATCTTGATGTGGGCATCGTCGAAATGCACTGCCGGCATGCCTGCAGACGCGCGGATGATGTCTACGACCTTTGCCACATACTGGCGGGGCGATCCATTGTGGATACGGCATGCCAGCGTAGGCTGATAGATCTTGTATTTCTCAACGACATCCATGATCAGGTATGTCAGGTCGTTCGTTCCGTCGCCGCCGTCGCCTGCCACGCCGCCGACGCACATGTTTACGAAGGGCATGTATCCTGCGAAGTAGTCAGCTGTCGCTGTCGGTGTGTACCATACGACCTCGCAGCACTTCAGCATGAAGCATCCGAAGAGCTCAAATGCCTTCTGGGGCGTCAGCGTTCCGTTTTCGATATCCTTTTTGTAATAAGGATAGAAGTACTGGTCTACTCTTCCCAGGGAAGTGGAGCACTGGTTCGCCTCCATGCAGAACAGGGACTGTACGGTCCACTCAGCCTGCAGCGCTTCCTGGAATGTCTCCGGCGGATTAGCCGGTACACGGTCACAGATCTTAGAAATGTTCAGCAGTTCTTCTCTGCGCTTCGGATCCGCTTCCTTATCTGCCAGAGCTGCAGCGTATGAGGACATGCGCTGACTGTAGGTCAGAACGCCCTCGCACAGTTCGATGGATGCCTCATAGAATGCCTTGCGAGTCTCGTAATCCTCCGCCGCAGGATCCAGGGAAGCCAGATAATCCTCTGCTTCTTTCTTGATCCCGTTTATTCCCTTTTTGAACAAAATAATGTCGAATCCCGGTGCGGTGTCTCCGCCGCCGTTTGTCATATGATAGGTCAGATCGGTGATCGCTGCAGTTACACCGTACTCGTAGAGATCTTCAGACTCTGCCTTAAGGGCATCAGTGCATGCCTCGTTCAGCGACTTGCCCTTCCAGAAGGGGAAGATATCCTCCAGCATGACTTTCTTGTCTTCTTCGCTAATGTAGTAGGGATCCTGAGCTCTTGTGGAAATAGTATCGATCTCATCTTCCAGCCAGTCCCATGCAATATCCGGCGAAAGGGCGCCGGCACGGGCTCTGCCGTTGGGGTTTCCTACGATCAGCTCATTCGGCTGGATGAATGTGGGCGCGATCTCGCAGGCTCTGCGGAAGCACTTGGCAATGCGCAGGTTCGCGGGCAGATCCATATTCTCCTTCGCTACTTCTGTAAATGCCAGCGCTCTTACGATACTGATGCTGGGTTTAACGGACAGGAACTGATCCTTCAGTGCCTGCATGCGGTCGGTTACCTGTAAATTCTTAATATCCATTGTTCTCTCCTTCTGGATTATTATTCATTTAGCTGCAGCTGCCGCTCCTCATTCTCCCACACTCACTGGAGGACTTCTGCATGTACGTTCTTACCTGGCCGGGTAACTGTTTTCTGACAGCAGGTACGCTCCGCTGTCCTTATGATGCAATCTTAAAACATTAACCATTAGGGGATGTCAAGTGTTAAAAATTTAATTTTCTAAATTTTTATTCTCGACAAATTTGGAAAGTGATGCAGCATATCCTGCAGATCTGCTGTATTTATTTTGGGTATACCAAAGTCCGCGTATCTCATGTATACTAATATTAAGATATCACTGACTAAGAAAGGAGAACCTTATCATGATCGGCATTATCATATTGATTCTGCTCGTTCTGCTTGCAGCATCAAGCATCCGCATCGTTCCGCAAGCCCATGTATATGTCACGGAACTTCTCGGTAAATACCATGCGACATGGAGCGCCGGGCTCCACTTCAAGATTCCGCTGCTGGAGCAGGTCGTCAAGAAAATTTCCATGAAAGAACAGGTGCTGGACTTTCCGCCCCAGGCGGTAATTACTAAGGATAATGTGTCCATATCTGTGGATTCCGTCGTTTTCGCCAAAGCCTTTGACGCGACGCTCTATACCTATGGAGTAGAGGATCCCCTTTCCGCCCTTCAGAATCTTTCGGCGACGACGCTTCGTTCCATTATCGGAGAGATGGACCTGGACAAGACTCTTTCCAACCGGGACGAGATCAACACGCGCATGACCGCGGTCCTCGATGAAGCCACGGACCAGTGGGGCCTGAAAGTAACCCGGGTAGAAGTAAAGAATATCACGCCGCCCAAGGAAATCGAAGAAGTAATGACGAAACAGATGCGGGCAGAGCGGGAGCGCCGTCAGGTCGTGTTGGAAGCCCAGGCACACCAGGAATCGGTCGTAGCCAGGGCAGAAGGAGACAAGAAAGCGAAGGTCCTCGCCGCAGAAGCCGAACGGGACGCGAAGATCGCGCTGGCGGAAGGTGAAGCACGGTACATCGAGCAGGTTTACCAGGCAGAGGCAGATGGTATCCGCATGCTGAAAGAAGCCGGCAGCGACGAGAGCATTCTGCGCTATAAGGGAATCGACGCACTGAAGGATGTTGCCGACGGCAAGGCAACTAAGATCTACATGCCCTCTGATATTGCTTCTGTGGTCACATCCCTTGGTGTAGCCGGCGAGGCGCTGGGCATCAGCGGCAGCGCATCCTCTGCGGAAGATCCCCGGGATTCGACAGAAGATCCCTGCATCGATCATCACCACTCCCCCGTTTCAAAGGAAGCGGCGTCGACGAACCAGAATATCGAACGTTCTGTTTCCGAGGCAGCGGAGCACTAGCCGGATGGTTTACCTTCCGCTTCTCTTATTGAACCACCGGGTCACATATTCTCCGAACTTTTTTGCGTCCTTACGGGCATAGGGCGACAAAGCCATGCTGATGATTCTCTTATGCTCCGGCCGCAATTCTGCCAGCCGCACGCCCGGCGGAAGCTCCCGGATGCTGAGTTTCGGCAGCAGTGTGACGCCGATGCCTGCAGCCACCATCTGAAGAAGTATAGAGTTCTCATCCGTATCCACTTCCATCTCCTTTTCGAAGGGATCGAGGAATGTACTGTCCGGATACAGAGGGTTGAACAGCGGTTTGAAGGGAGAACGAATCATCAGGAAATGACAGAGATCTTCCCTGCTGACGCCTTTGTCGGTATTCAGGCCGTATTCATCGACGAAGGACCGGGGAATCACAGCAACGATGGGATCTTCCATCAGCGGCACCGTGTGATAATCCGTCAGCAGAACCTTATCGCCGATGACAAGATCAACCGTCCCATCCGCAAGCCATCCGGGGAACTTCTGCCACTCGATCCGCACCTGTATTTTCACATCCGGCTCTATTTTCTGATATTCTCGGAGCATCTCCGGAAGCAGGATATTGCTTACACTGGAGACCACGCCAATGCTCAGGGGCCGAACCGTACCGGTAGCGATCTCCCTGCAGTGAGCATTCAGTTTTCTGAGGCTTCCATATGCCTCTTCAAAGTCCGGGATGATCTCCGAACCCGCCTTTGTCAGTGCAACACCGCGATTCGTCCGCTCCAGGATCTTAAACCCTGCTTCATTTTCCAGACTGTTCATCATCTGCGTTACCGCGGACTGGCTGCAGTTCAGCTCTTCCGCCGCCCCGTTCAGGCTGCCGTGACGGATCACCGCCAGCAGCCCTTCTATTTTCCTGTCATCCATGGCATACCGCCTTCCATCCCGTCGTCAGTGTACGCTTTTGCTTATATAATTTCATTATAGCATATAAGACTTGCTTATACCTATATTAAACAGTCTCTCTTCCAAATTCCGATTCCTGCACGTAGAATAAACATAAAGAAAAAATCTCTGACCCTAAGTACCCCCCTCCCTCTGCGGGTACTGCATATATTCCAATGAACGGCGCCGCCTGCATCCAGCATAAACCTCCGATACATGGCGGCGTCTCCCTCTTTACCGACATCCCGTTATTTTCATTATCATCTGACCACAGTTTCGGTGAGTTTCTCCGTTTTACAGACAACCACCGAAGTGATTCGGTGAAATCGGGCTGCTATCCGATATTCCACCGAAAACTATTTCAGAAGATGCCCTCAATTCATAGAACTGGATATTTACTCTCACGATTTGTTTGAAAAACGGGCAAGTTCAGGGCTCTGTTTTCCTAATATTGGTTATGCCTGTATAATGGTGTAAATTAGAAAAATAAAAAGAGCCAAGAGCTTAATCTTCAAGTATAATGATGTTTGGCTAAAACT
>OMXT01000091.1 GCA_900315125.1 uncultured Eubacteriales bacterium | reverse complement strand
TCTATTAAGGTTACCCATTTTTGCCACAGACGGAAAAAAGAAATTTCCTCTTAAAAAGTTCTTGACTTTTCATAGCTGGTCTCCTAATCTCTGTGATACACACAGGACAATCTTCTTTCATTATACATTCATTGCCCGCAACCGTAAAGTATTTTTTCATCCAACAAAGCCCTGACCGGCCCTTTAAGAAACAAATTGTGGCGGCATGCCCTGTTCTATGATAAAATAGATAAGATTATGAAGGAAAAATACAAAGCCCAGGCTTTGTTACGGAGGTATACATGTTAACAGGAAAACAGAGAAGTTATCTGAAAGGTCTCGCTCAGAACCTGGATCCGGTGGTTTCCATCGGCAAGTCCGGCCTTTCCGACACCATCCGGAAGGCAATAGATGAGAACCTGGAGGCCAACGAGCTGGTCAAGGTCAGCATCATCGGCGAGTCGGAGCTGGATCCAAAGGAGGTCTGCAACCAGATCGCGGAGGAGCTCCATGCCGAGTTCGTCCAGGCTATCGGCAAGCGCTTCGTTCTCTACCGGCAGGCCAGGGAGAAGGAGAACCGCAGGATCATCCTGCCCCGGAGCCCCAGGGCATGAACCGCAACATTCTTCTGACCATAGAATATGACGGGACCGGGTTCCACGGGTGGCAGCGCCAGCCGGGACTGCGGACGGCCCAGGGCGTTCTGGAAGAAGGACTGAGCCGGATCACAGGCCAGCAGATCCAGGTGGACGGTACCAGCCGCACCGACGCCGGCGTTCACGCGCTGGGACAGCGGGCCACGTTCCAGGGAGACTTTGGTATCCCCACGGACCGCATCCCCATCGCCGCAAACCACATCATGGGCGGCGATATCCGCATCACGGAGGCGGTTGATGTGCCTGACGGATTCCATGCCCGCTTCAGTTCGAGAGGGAAGAAGTACCGCTACGTTATATGGAACAGTTCAGAAATGCCGGTTTTTTACCGAAATTACCGGTACCAAGTAGAGAAGCCCCTGGACATCGGCCGGATGCGCCGGGCAGCGGAAGATATCGTGGGAACCCATGATTTCCAGTGCTTTCAGGCTGCGGGGGGCACGCCCAGGGAAACGACGGTGCGGACGATATACGATCTGCAGCTGCTGGAAGAAGTGCAAGGCAGGCAGATTGCCCTGGAGATATCAGGCGACGGTTTCTTATACAATATGGTACGGATCATCACCGGGACTCTCGTGGACATCGGTCTGGGAAAGATGCCCGTGGACGCAGCAGCCAATGCGATCCAGGCGGGAGACCGGCGGCTGGCGGGCCACACGGCGCCGCCCCAGGGTCTTTACCTGATGGAAGTGTATTATTGAAAATCAGCCGGGGAGGCAGATATGGCATATTTAGAAAATGAACGGGTTTCGTGGGACGAGTACTTTATGCAGATGGCGGAGCTGACGGCCCGCCGGTCCACATGCCTGAGGAGGCACGTGGGCGCGGTGATCACACAGGACCGGCACGTGATCGCCACCGGCTATAACGGCGCGCCCCGAGGCCTCAAACACTGCGATGAGCTGGGCGGATGCCTTCGGGAGCAGCTGGGCGTGCCTTCCGGCGAGCGCCACGAGCTCTGCCGGGCGCTCCACGCGGAGCAGAACGCCATCATCCAGGCGGCGAGCCTGGGCCACAGCATAGACGGGGGAACGATCTACATCACCCACCAGCCCTGCGCTATCTGCTCCAAGATGATCATCAACGCGGGGATCCAGCGGATCGTGGTCCGCCAGGGCTATCCCGACGAGCTGGCCCGGGAGATCCTGGACGAAGCGGGGATGAACGTGATCATGCTTGCCCCGGAGAACAAAGCCGCGGCTGGGGCGGAGCACCCGGAGAATGGGGAGAAATAGCTGGTCCGGGCTTTGTTCCAGATAAAGAAAGAATCAGATTATGGAAATAACGAAACAGATCATATTCGGCTCCTTTATCGTCGCTTTTCTGGTGGCGCTGGCGTCTACGCCGCTTGCCATCCGGATCGCGCCGAAGATAGGAGCCATGGACATACCGAGGGACGAGCGGCGCATGCATACCCATGCCATGCCGAGGTTCGGAGGAATGGCGATCTTCCTCGGGACGGAAGTGAGTCTCCTGTTTTTCCTCAGCGGAAATTCCAAGATCCTGCCCGTCATCATCGGCGGAGCGATGATTTACGCTCTGGGCGTGTGGGACGACCTGAAGAACCTGGGCGCCCATCTGAAGTTCGGCATCGAGGTGGGCGTGGCGATCCTCATGTACGCCATGGGCCTTCGGATTGAGTTCATCACCAATTATTTCGGCGAAGGCACGCTGAAGTTCGGCGTTGTCATATGTTTTATTGTAACGATCCTGTGGATCGTGGGCATCACCAATACCATAAACCTGGTGGACGGGCTGGACGGTCTGGCTGCGGGCATGGCGGCCATTGCTTCGCTGAGCGTGGCCTATGTCGCCTATATTCACGGGGACCGGTTCGGCATGCTCATCGTCTGCGCGGGCATGATGGCTGTAGCAGGCGGCGCCCTGGGATTTCTGCCCTATAACTTCTACCCGGCCAAGATCTTCATGGGAGACGGCGGGTCACTTTTCCTGGGCTTCATGATCGCATCCATGTCCGTCGTGGGCCCGCTGAAGCGGTCCACCATCCTGGCCGTGGTCGTGCCCGTTCTGGTCATGGGCATTCCCATATTCGATACGTTTTTCGCCATCATCCGGCGGCTGGTCAACCGCAAGCCCATCATGCAGGCGGACCGGGGACATCTCCATCATCACCTCATGGCTTCGGGCTACGGGCAGCGCCGGGCGGTTCTCATGCTTTACGGCATCAGCGCCATCATGGGCATGTCTGCCGTGTTGGTGAGCCGGGAACTGTATAAGGACGCGGGTGTCCTGATCATCATCGCCATCATGTATATTTATGTCTTCCTCACCGATCCTAATCACAAAATGCCCCATATCAAGGCGGTCAACGTGGAAAAGGACGAGGAAAAGAAGCGAAAAGAGGGAAGATTGTAACAGTCTGATTTTTTGCCGGCTTGAGGGCCGGCTTTTTTCGTGCTTTTTTTCGCAGGGCGGACATATATTTTACCTTCCGGGCGGTCCCCAGCCACTTGTCAACTGCTGTCAGCCGTTGTAAAATCAGGGAAGAGAGCTGTGAGACAGATTTATTAATACCCAGATAAACATAAGGAGAAATACTATGATTCAGTGGAAGAATCTGGACGAACTGGTGTCCTTTGAACGGCTGAAAGAACTGAAAAATGAAGTGGACCTGAAGGCGGTCCTGAGCGGCGCCGGCGCGGCGGACCGGGTAGCGGAATACCAGATCCCCATTGCTGCCGGTCTCGTATGGAACTACGCTGCGAGGCAGGTAGACGATAAGGTGCTTGAGGCTCTGGGGAACCTGGCGGCAGAAGCCCAGCTCCAGGAGAAATATCAGGCTTTATATAACGGTGAAATGATCAATACCGGCGAGAAGCGTCTCGTCCTGCACCAGCTGACCCGGGGTCAGCTGGGTGATCCGGTCAAGGCGGACGGCGTAGACAAGCGTAAGTTTTATGAAGAGCAGCGGGAGCGCATCGCGGATTTTGCTGACCGAGTCCACAGTGGCGAGATCACCAACGGGGCAGGGGAGCCCTTTACCTCCGTCTGCCAAATCGGCATCGGGGGCAGCGACCTGGGTCCCCGGGCCATGTACATCGCCCTTCACAACTGGGCGGCTCAGACAGGCAACCTGCTGATGGATGCCCACTTTATCAGCAACGTGGACCCGGACGACCCGGCAGGGGTGCTCAGCGAGATCGACCCGGCACATACGATTTTCATTCTCGTGTCCAAATCCGGCACGACGCTTGAGACACTGACCAATGAAGCCTTTGTTAAAAAGGCTCTCATCTCCCGCGGTCTGAACCCCGCGGACCACATGATCGCCGTGACCAGCGAGACAAGCCCGCTGGCCAAGGACAGCGGCTACCTGGCCGCCTTCTTCATGGACGACTACATCGGCGGCCGTTATTCCAGCACGTCGGCAGTGGGCGGGGCCGTCCTCAGCCTTGCCTTCGGCCCCGAAGTATTCGCCCGGTTCCTTTCCGGCGCGGCGGCAGCGGACAAGGCTGCGACAGAGCCGGATCTGCTGAAGAACGCGGCTATGCTGGACGCATGCATCGGTGTGTATGAGCGCAACGTGCAGGGCTGCCGGGCTACCGCGGTGCTCCCGTATTCCCAGGCGCTGAGCCGCTTCCCGGCCCACCTGCAGCAGCTGGACATGGAGTCCAACGGCAAGAGCGTCAACCGCTTCGGCGAGCCTGTGAACTATCCCACCGGTCCCGTCCTCTTCGGCGAGCCGGGCACCAACGGCCAGCATTCCTTCTATCAGCTGCTCCATCAGGGCACGGACATCATTCCACTGCAGTTCGTGGGATTCCGTGAGAGCCAGCTTGCCACCGACGTGGAGATCCAGGGCAGCACAAGCCAGCAGAAGCTGGGCGCCAACGTGGCGGCACAGATCGTGGCTTTCGCCTGCGGCAAGGAAGATTCTGATAACAACAAAGCCTTCGCTGGCGGACGTCCTTCCAGTATCATTACCGGCGACCGCCTGACCCCGGAGAGCCTGGGCGCACTGCTGTCCCATTTCGAAAATAAGGTAATGTTCCAGGGCTTCCTCTGGAATCTGAACAGCTTCGACCAGGAAGGCGTCCAGCTGGGCAAGACCCTCTCCAAGAAGGTCCTGGCCGGCCAGACCGACGGCGCCCTTCAGGCCTACGCCGGGTTGCTGGGGATCTGATTTCGGGTCGCTGGAGATCTGCTCGGCGTGTCATGACCGCGCGCCCGGACCTGTCTGCCCCGCCCGCTCCGGGATCTGCGAGCACCCGGGCCTGCGCCGGGTTGACTGCCCCGGGATCCCGCAGTTTCCGTGGCGATTCGATGAGCTGAACCGTAAAAACGGGGAATGTTGTCGGATTTCCGCCCGAGTAGCCACGGAAACCAACAGTTTTCGTGGCGATTCGACCGGACGACTTGCGAAAACAGGTGATCTCGTCGGATTTCCACTCGAGCAGCCACGGAAACCCGTGTTTTTCGTGGCGATCAGACCAGTTGACCTGCGAAAACAGGTGATCTTGTCGGATTTCCACTCGAGCAGCCACGAAAACCCGTGCTTTTCGTGGCGATCCAACCGGACGACTTGCGAAAACAGGTGATCTCGCCGGATTTCTGCCCGAGCAGCCCCGGAAACCCGCAGTTTTCGTGGCGATCGAATGAGGCAAACCGCGAAAACGGGGAATCTCACCGAAATACTGCACGAATCGCCCCAGGAACCCGTAGTTTTCGAGGCGATTAGAACAGATGAACCGCGAAAACGGGAGATCTCGCCGAAATTCTGCTCGAATCGCCCCGGAACCCCGCATGTTTCGGGGCGATTAGAACAGATGAACCGCAAAAACGGGAGATCTCGCCGAAATTCTGCGCGAATCGCCCCGGAAACCATCGGATCCCGGGTTAACCCCAATCAAACTCACTTGCCTGGATCCGCAGAAACTGGTATAGTAAAGGTTGAAATATTTTTGTACCGCGATATCCCGATCAGGGAAGGACAAACGATCAGGGAAGGACAAACGATCAGAGAAGGACAAATGCAGACAAATGTAACAGATTGACAATTCATCCGGAGAGCGAGGAGGCTCGACAATGTGGAAAGCCGCCGGCAACACAGCCGGCGCAGTCCAAGCGGTAAGCTCAGCTGTGGGCTCGGTCAACACGATCCAGCGGTCCAGCTGGCGGGCTGTCCCCGGACGACAGGTAACAGACAGACAATTCATCCAAGGTACAGAAATGGAGGTATATATAAGTATGAAATTTGCACAGGAAAACAACCGGACGATTCCCACAGCGGATAAGGTTTTCGCGCTGAGCGGCAGGGCCAAGGCAGCAGCGAAGAAGTACGGCGACGAGAATGTCGTCAACGCGTCTCTCGGCGCACTGATGGACGATAACGGCAAGCTGGCGGTGCTCAGCTCTGTCATCGACGCGATCCGCAAGCTGGAACCGACGGATTATGCAGAATATGCGCCTATCGGCGGTACGCCGGAGTTCAAGGAGGCTGTAAAGAAGGCCCTTTTCGGAAAATATACGCCGGAAGGTTATGTAAGCATGTGCGCTACACCGGGCGGCACCGGCAGCATCAGCAACGTCATCATGAACTACTCCCAGCCGGGAGACCAGATCCTGACCCACGACTGGTGCTGGGCAAACTATAAGAACATCTGCTCCCAGCACGGACGCAGCCTTGCCACATTCCAGTTCTTCGATGAGGAGGGCAATTTCAACGGCGCAGACCTGGCAGCGAAGATCCAGGAGATCGGCAGCAAACAGGACAGCCTGGTGGTCATGATCAACACGCCGGCCCACAATCCCACGGGCTACTCCCTGTCGCTGGAGGACTGGGACGCCGTCATCGAGGCCGTCAACGCGGCGCCCTGCAAGGTGGCGCTCTTCATGGACATCGCATACATCGACTACGCCGGCGACGAGGACGAGGTAAGAGCATTCCTGCCCAAACTGGCAGGGGTGAATGACAACGTTCTGCCTATTTTCGGATACAGCGCGTCCAAGACTCTGACCGCCTACGGCATGCGCTGCGGCGCCATCGTCTGCCTGGCGAAGGACGAGGAGACCGCGGAGGAATTCCGCAGAGTCACCGAGTACGCAGCCAGAGCCACATGGTCCAACTGCAACCGTTCCGCCCAGGTCGTTATGGGCAAGATCTACTCCGATCCGGAGCTGCTGGCCAAGGTCGACGCCGAGCGCACCGTATTCCGCGACATGCTGCTGGAGAGAGGCCGGGCCTTTGAGGAAGCACTCAATGCCAAAGGCTGCAAGTGCGTGCCCTTCCGCGCCGGTTTCTTCGTGACCGTGGCATGCGACGATCCGGCGGCAATCTGCGCAGAGCTGGAGAAACAGAACATATTCTGCCTGGCGCTGGCCCGGGGGATCCGCATCTCCATCGCGGGCATTTCCAAGGAGAAATGCATCCGGACCGCTAACGCGCTGGGGGATCTGCTGAATAAATAAGTTACACGGGCAACAAAGGCTCGACTGGCCGGTATACGCCCCAGCCAGGGCTTTGTTGCCCCACACACAGGAAAGGATGAGTAATGGCAAAGATAATTCTTACAGGTGACCGGCCCACAGGTCAGCTGCACATCGGGCACTACGTGGGATCGCTGAAACGCAGGGTTGAGATGCAGAACAGCGGGGAATTCGACAAGATCTACATCATGATCGCTGACGCGCAGGCGCTGACCGACAACGCGGACAATCCCAAGAAGGTCCGCGATAATATCATGGAAGTGGCGCTGGACTACCTGTCCGCGGGCATCGACCCGGACAAATCCACGATCCTGATCCAGTCCCAGATTCCCGAGCTCACCGAGCTGACATTCTACTATGCCAACCTGGTCACCGTGTCCCGTCTGCAGCGGAACCCGACGGTTAAGAGCGAGATCCAGATGAGGAACTTTGAGGCCAGCATCCCGGTAGGATTCTTTACTTATCCCATCAGCCAGGCCAGCGACATCACCGCATTCAAGGCGACTACCGTGCCCGCCGGCGAGGACCAGGAGCCCATGCTGGAGCAGACACGGGAGATCGTCCGCAAGTTCAACCAGACTTACGCGCCCGTTCTCGTAGAGCCGGAAATTTCCCTGCCTGACGCCCAGGTGTGCCGCCGGGTGCCGGGCATAGACGGCAAAGCCAAGATGTCCAAGTCCCTGGGCAACGCGATCTACCTGGCGGATCCGGAAGATGTGGTCCGCAAGAAGGTCATGTCCATGTACACCGATCCGAACCACCTGAAGGTCAGCGATCCGGGACAGATCGAAGGCAACGTGGTATTCACCTATCTTGACGTGTTCTGCAAGCCGGAGCACTTCGCCTCCTTCCTGCCCGATTATTCCAATCTGGATGAGCTGAAGGACCATTACCGCCGGGGCGGTCTGGGCGACGTGAAGGTCAAGAAGTTCCTGAACGCCGTTCTCCAGGAAGAGCTGGCGCCCATCCGTGAGCGCCGCCACCAGTGGGAGCAGCGCGTTCCGGAGGTCATAGAGATCCTCCGCACCGGCACCGAGGAAGCCCAGAAGGTGGCAGCCGCCACCCTGGCCGACGTCAAACAGGCCATGAAGATCGACTACTTCGACGATCCCACCTGGATCACTGAACAGAAAGAAAAGTATGGGAACTGATCCCTGCCATCGGCAATTCTGCGCGGGCTGCTTCATTATCTGAACGCAGCCCGCGTTTATCTTCTTCGCGTCACCTCTCGACTCACCTTGCAAACACAGTAAAATACCAGTAAAAGAAATCGACGCAGTAAAACAACAGTAAAACGTGAAAGGCAATAGCATGTCCAATCCATATACATTGGTCTTCGGGCAGCCGCCCAGTGAGCTGATCGAACGGACCGCGCAGGCAGAGAAAATCATCAGTGACTTTTCACAGGAGCGTCCCGCAAACTATCTCAACCTCATTACCGGCATCCGCGGATCCGGAAAGACGGTATTCTTAACGCAGATTGCCCATCGTCTTGCCAGCAGCAAGGACTGGATTATCGTCGATCTGAATCCGCAGAGGGATCTGCTGCAGAGACTTGCGGCGAAGCTGGACAGCCATCGCTCGCTCCATCGGCTTTTCGCGGAGGCAGGGATTAATTTGCGGGCATTCGGTCTTGGTGTGGAACTTAGAGGAGTGCCACCTGTCACAGATATAGAAGAAGCCCTGATCCGGATGCTCCGAAGTATTAAGAAGGAAAAGAAAAGAGTCCTGATCACGATTGATGAGGCAGGGAACTCGAAAAACATGCGGATCTTCGCAAGTGCCTACCAGATCCTTCTGCGGGAGGACCTCCCGGTATTCCTGCTGATGACAGGGCTGTATAAGAATATCGACCGGCTGAGAAACGCCGATGGGATGACATTCCTTGAACGGGCGCCGCGGACGGTGCTGCATCCGCTGGCATATGAGCAGATCATAAAGAACTATATCGAAACGCTCGGAATCAGCCAGGAGAAAGCGACCCGTCTTGCCAGACTTTCCAGAGGATACGCATTTGCCTTCCAGACGATCGGATACTTTTTCTGGGAGAACCAGTCGGACGAAGAACGGCGATTGTCAGCGCCAGAGACTATCTCTATGAATTTGCGTATTGGAAAATCTGGTCGGAGCTGTCTCCTACGGATCAGAAAGTGGTGCGCGCAATTGCGTAAGTTCCTGCCGGTGATGTGGCGCAGATCCGTGAAAAGCTCGGCTACACCACGAACCAGTTCAATCCTTACCGAAACCGGCTGCTGAAAGCCGGCGTGATCCAGAGCGAAGCGGCAGGACATGTGGAATTTTCTCTCCCCTGGTTTGGCGATTTCTCGGTGTACTCAGAAACGGCATTTCCAAGGTCATGATCGAACCGGCAGGCTGATGGCTTGTCATAGTACCATTTCTCCGGAATCTCCTGTATAATAAGTATAAGAACGGAACAGAGAGGTAGATAAAGATGAAAAAACTGCCAATCGGACACTCTTCAGCAACGGACTGAAGAATAACGCAAGCCTGGCCTTTGCTGTACTGACTGGATGCCTGCGCATATCTAAAGCAAGCATTTTCACCGGGATGAATAATCTGAAGGTGCATTCCATAACTTCCCGAAGCAGCGATGAGCTGTTCGGCTTTATGGAAGGGGAGGTAGACGAGATCCTGAATCATTACAGCCTGTCAGACAGGAAGGAAGAGGAAAGGGACTGGTACGACGGCTATACGTTCGGAGGCGCCGACGTCTACTGCCCCTGGGATGTCATCAACTACTGCTGCAGAACTGGAGCAGCTGGCGGAGGGCGGGGCTGTCCGTAAGAAGATAAGCGAAACACTGACATACCGCGATATGGACGGAATGATAGATAATCTGTGGAGCGTTCTCTATACGACCGGCTACCTGACAGGGTATGTCGACCGGGACGGGATGTACATCCTGCGCATACCAAACAGAGAGGTTCAGGAAATCTTTGAGACAGATATTATCGACTGGTTCAATCGAACCGTGCGGCAGGACAGAGAGTCCGGCGAATGCTTTCATCAACTATGATGAGGGCATCCTCCGCACCGGCCTCATCGATACCATACGGAAATACGGCATATCCTTCAACCGAAAACTCAGCTGCGTCCGCATGGCGGACGATTAGTCCGTTATCGCTGATCGGGTACTGAGTTACTAACAAAATATAGAGGTGAATGATAATGGAGACGATCGAAAACATAAAAAAGAAAATCAAGCCGATCGCAGAGAAATACGGCGTAGGCAAAGTTATCCTGTTTGGCTCCTACGCCAGAGGAGAGGAAAAGGCAAGCAGTGATCTGGATTTCATGATCTCCAAGGGAAAAATACGCGGAGCATTTGGCCTGTGTTGTTTTATTGACGATCTGCAGCATCAGTTTGATCTTCCAATCGATGTAATAACAGATTCTGTAGATGACGATTATATATTAGGAGAAGCGAGAAAGGACGGAATAGTCGTTTATGGAGAATAGGAACATAATAATACTGAAAAAAATATTGAGGTATTGTGAAGAGGTTGAGCAAACAAATGAAATGTTTGCAAATGACAGAGAAAAATTTTTCGCAGAAGATGGGTTTATATATAGGAATGCCGTCTGTATGCCGATATTACAAATAGGAGAACTGGTCGGTAATCTGTCCGAAGAATTTAGATCGACATATAATCAGATTCCTTGGAAGCAAATCAAAGGTATGAGAAATATATTTGCACACAAATATGGCACTATGGACAATGAGGTTTCCTGGAATACTGCGCAAGAAGACATCCCTGAACTGAAAAAGTATATCGAGACAATAATCGGAACGGATTAACGGATGTTTCGAGATATAGTTAATGGCAGGATAGCTCATAAGCTGCCTGCCAATTCCAAACATATCAAAAGGTCGTCCTATCCAAAGAACCTCTTGATCTCCGCTTCTGCCGCTTCTGGCGAATCCGATCCGTGGATCAGATTGTAACGGGTAGAAGAAGCATAGTCGCCCCGAATCGTTCCGGCTTCCGCATCCTCAAACTTCGTCTTGCCCATGATGATCCGGACGCCCTGGATTGCGTCTTCGCCCTCGATGATCATGGCCAGCACCGGGCCGGACGTCATATATTCCACGATCTCCGGGAAAAACGGCTTATCCGTCAAGTGGGCATAATGCTCCCGCAGGATCGGCTCATCCAGCTGAATCATCTTCGCATCCACGATTCGGTATCCCTTATGCTCGATCCGTGCGATCACATCTCCGCAGAGCCCGCGCTGCACGCAGTCCGGCTTCAGCATCACATAGGTACGTTCTACTGTCATATCAAACCTCCTGGTAATCAATTGTTTCCTTTATATATAACCCAAAATATATAACCCGGGTTCAGACTGTCCGTTCTCCAGCCAGTCTGCCGCGGCATGGCCGAAGCATGTCCCCATGCTTCGGCCATGCCCCTCTCATCATATCAGTCTCAGCCTCCGGATTCAATGCATATGGGAAAGAAAACATTGACGGTCCCTGCTCAATACGCTAAAATAGAAACAGGGGATAACCGGTAACGGTTAAGGTTTAAGATTGCCTGCTATCTATTTAGCAGGTTTTTTATGATGATTGTGATAGTGATGGCAATGATCCAGAACTTGATGGTGATTTTCATACATCACCACCTTTCGGGCTCTACCCCTTCGCCGGGACAGAGCAGTTTTTTTACAGTTATTAGTGGGCGATCTCGTGATCGATTTAAATAGAGGCAAGCTTCTGGACTCCATACTCATCTGAGCATATCAGCGATATATGCATTCAAACCTTCGGTAGAACTAATGCCGTATTTTTCGTTAACGGAAGAGAAGTATCTTTTTATGGAATCATTGGGAATCATCACCTGAGAAGGTTCGAACGGTTCGTATCCCTTCCTTGCCATAATCCAGGGCTCTTCCTTATGAATGATGTGCTCCAACGCCTTTCCGCCATACAGGCCAAAGGTCTGCAGTACCAGATCAGCGGCATGTCGCTCATCTTGATCGAGAAGCGCTTCTTTACTGCGGAGAATGGAAAACCGCGCGTCTTCTATGGGATTGTAGCTGAAATCACGGAACAGGTTGTAGACACTGCGGTAAACAGGTCCATGTTCCCATGCCTCGCATGTTTCGCTGAAAATGTAGCTTCCGTTAAGAGCGGAGTAGATACCCTGAATAAAATACAGCAGCTTTTGAAGTGCAAGAGGTGTTACTTCTTCCATAGTTGAAAAAGTGAAGGATATAACGCCGAGGAGCTTATCAGATAACGAAAACGCTTTTTCCATGCTTTCCGCAGCACGGATCCCCTTTTTATAAGCCGAACTGGCGATTCGGTCTTTGTTTTTATTAAGCATTTTCTTCATGAATGCGGGAGAAGAGAGCGCGCGTCGCATTACATCCGAGTACTCCTTTGACGGGACTTGCCCGGAAAGATACCTGGTAATGGTAATCTCTCCAAATCCAAGGGCCAGGGACAGGGGTGCTTTACCTATGTTATAGACTTTCAGGAGATTTGCAATATCTTCCACAGAAACAATGCCTTCTGCCGTACGGTATTGTTTGTCAATTTCCTGAGAATTGTAATTGATCAAACCAGGAATGCTCATTTCACTTCCGCAGTTTTGGCAGATCGCTGTTGTGATGACGAAGTCGTATTGTCTATCTCGTATTATTTTCTGAACCGGTTTTCTTATGAGAGTGTAAGGCTCGATATTTCTGCACTCTACGCAGAAGTCCTCTTTTACAGTAATACTCATGGGGCTGGCCTCCTCAGCATAACGATAGAAAAAACAGAAAATACTATCACTATGATAAGGCGATGATAGGAATATGTCAATATTCTATCACAAGCTGTAATCTGATCAGCTCGCCGTTCATCCCCCCGCCCGCAGCACCAGCCGCACCCCGTTACCCTGTCGAAACGCATTGACCAATCCCCGCACATGTAGTATCATGAAAACAGGGGATAACCGTTATACGGTTGTTGTGAGATGTGGCCTGCTAATTTACTTAGCAGGTCGTTTAATTGTTATTACGATGGAAACGATCCAGAATTTTATGGATATCTTCATCAACAATCACCGCCTTTCCGGCCAATCCCCTGCCCCTTCTGAGGACAACAGCCGCAAGGCATCCCCTGTCTGGGTCCATCCTACGCACTTTACCAAATACTGTCAATATAAATCTGGAAAATGTATCCATTTTCTTTCCGGCGTGTAATCATCCGCTTATGGTAATTCCGAATGCGGCGATCAGATATAGGCAGGAAGGGCAGGGCGGTTTACCATATTTTCTGCCAGGGCAGATACAGCGGAACACCCGCTTTGGTAATAAATCAGAATATCTCCTGACAATTATCACTGTCGTATGATGCAGTATTTCTTCTGGTACAAAGCCCTGACCGCCCGCTGTATCCGCTGAATTTGCTGTTTTCGGCCGTTCGAGAGCCGGCAGCATAAATGAAGGCAGTCCACTCACCGGGCCGACATAATGTCATCATTCAACTTGCAAAAAAACATGACATTCGGTTGACAAAATTCGAGGAGGACTCTATAATGGACTTATGAATTTTCCGTGGCATTGCTATGGAAATTCGGAGTTAGTGTGGTGCTTCAATAAAGAAGGACCGGGTACCTGAACTTCGGATCAGGCAATAACGCAGGATTCGGAATTGCGGCCAGTCACCGCCAGGTATCATGCAAAGTTTAATTTTTTTTAAATGGAGGGTTATTATGACTAGAACGAAAAGTGCAAAAGCATTGCTTGTTGCTCTTCTTTCACTGGCCATCGTGATCGCCTTCATGCCTGCCATGGCGCAGAGTTCCTACGCGGCTTCTAAGCTCAAGGTTTCACCTTCTAAGAAGACCATCAGCGTAAAGAAGACAGTCAAACTGACTGCCAAGGGACTTTCCGCAAAG
>OMXT01000004.1 GCA_900315125.1 uncultured Eubacteriales bacterium | reverse complement strand
GTATGGCTACGGGTACTTCCAGTGTATTCGGGACCGTCCTCAGCGATCTCACACGGATGCTGATCGAAGGCAACCATCTGCTTGCCCATAACGGCATGTTTTCCATAAACTGCGTTTCGCCGCCTGCCGCGGTCATGGTTCTCTTATATGGAGCTCTTTTCGCGGGCAGCTCAGAAACGGTCTGCGTCTGGATCCGCCGGAGGAACTGGAAGCGGCTGGGTGCCGCGGGGCTCTGCATTATTCTGCTGGCTTCCGCTGCGGCATGGCTGGACCGTTCTCCCTTTGACCGGGCATCATTCGTTATGGTGGATGTGGGTCAGGGTGACTGCCTTCATGTTAAACCGGACCGCCGTACAGACATACTCATAGACGGCGGAGGAAAAATAGACCGCAATGTCGGCAAGGACGTCCTGCGGCCTTATTTACTGCATAACGGTGTAAAGAATATTGATCTTGCACTGGCTACGCACATGCACACGGACCATTACCTGGGACTGAAGCAGTTGAAGGACTGTTATTCTGTACGCAGGATCCTGACGGAGGGCAGGGCAGGCGATGTTATTATAGCAGGTCATGGCAGCAAGCGGTGCAGGATAGAGATCCTGTGGCCCCTGTCCAGAGCGCCGGAGACGGAGGATGAGAATCTGTTCAGCCTTATTTTTCGTGTAGAATGCGGCGGCATTACTGTTCTTGTTACCGGAGACATTACAGCAGAAGGGGAGCAGGCACTGGTCGAAAAGTACGGCGGGACCGGGAAGCTGAAATGTGACGTGCTGAAGGTAGCGCACCACGGGAGCCGCTACAGCAGCTCGGATCCGTTCCTTGATGAAACGGATCCGGACATTGCGGTCATTGGCGTCGGCAGGAATAATTACGGCCATCCCTCGCCGGAGATCATTGAAAAGCTGGAGCAGCGCGGTATAATGGTCTACAGGACAGACCGCGACGGCGCGGTGGGTTTTATTCACAGAAAGGGAAGAATTCAGGTATGCAGAAAAAGAAATCCGGACATATGGGCTTCCGGGAGTTCGTCCGGAACACAGGCGGAGGTCAGGTAAAACCAGTCGTTCTGATGTTTGGACAGGAAAATTATCTGATCCGATGGGCGGTCAGGACTTTGTGCGAAAAATATATCAATCCTGCCGCAGAAGCCATGGATTATGAACAGGTCGACGGGGAGCAGGCAGAAATGAGGCAGATCATAGAATCAGCACAGACGTTCCCCCTGATCTCCGGACGGCGGATCGTCTGGGTCAGGGATTTCCGCGCTCTGAAAGCGAAAGAGGGAACAAAAGACCTGAGTGAACGGGAGCTGGAGCAGCTTCTTGAATATATTGACGACCCCAATGACCGGGCAGTGCTCGTGCTGTCAAATGCGGAAGTCGACGGGCGGGGCAGGCTCGTAAGGAGACTTACATCAAAGGGTGATGTTTATGAATTCAGCAGGCTCGCTCCCAGAGACCTTCGGTCTTTTGCAGCCAAGCGATTCCGGGCGGCTGGGATCCGGCTGACGGACCGGCAGATGAGCGCTCTGATCCAGGCAACAGGTTACGAAAACAAAGACAGCACGTATCGGATAGATAACTTTGAGAACGATATCAATAAGCTGATCAGCGCTTCCGCGGGCGGACCGGTCACAGAACAGCTGATCGAGGATACCATTGCAGGGGACAGCGATACATTTATCTTCGATATGATCGACGGGATCAGCGGCAATGACAAGAGCCGGGCTCTGGAGATCCTCCATAACAGGATGAGCGCGGATCCTTATGACGGGATGCGCAGCGCTGCTGTAATTATTTCCCAGATGGAGATCATGTACCAAATCAGCGAGTACCAGGATAAGTACGGGCGGTCGAGTTCTGCTGATATCGCCAAAGCGATCGATGCCAATGAGTACAGGGTAAGAAAGGCCATGCAGTATGCGTCGAGGTACAGCCTGGAAAAACTGCGCCGCATGCTGATCGACGCCTATGGGATCAATGAGGCCGTGGCAACGGGCCTCATGCAGCCGGACCTCGCCCTGGAACTCTTTATCGGCAAAATTTAGATAAAAAATCTACAGAGTCTAGATAAATAATTGTCAATATGTGGAATAAAAACAAACCTGCGCCAAATAATTTGTTTTTATACACTGCGACCGGAATGTTTTACATTTCGAAAGGTGCTGAAGCGCCAAACCATTGCAAATTTCAGATGTTTTGGTTATAATGGTAGAGTACTTCATGTATAAAAAACGTTATTAATAAAACAGGAGGGAAACAACAATGAGTGACAAAACTACTTCTGGCATGGTATGTCCGGAGCAGTTCGCAGAACTGCAGCCGGTGCTCGACCAGTATGCCAAAGTACCAGGAAGCCTCATCACGATCCTGCAGAAGGCACAGGATATCTACGGATATCTTTCCGCTGACTGCATTAACTTAATTTCTGAGGCGACAGGTGTTCGCCCGGCCAAGATCTATGGTGTAGCCACATTCTATGCACAGTTCAGACTCCAGCCCATCGGCAAGAACCTGATCATGCTCTGCAAGGGAACGGCATGTCATGTAAACGGCGCTGACAATATCGGAGAAGCGATCTGTGAGTACCTGAACATCGAGGATGGGGAAACCACAGAAGACGGCGTGTTCACCCTGAATGAGGTAGCATGTCTCGGATGCTGTTCTCTGGCGCCTGTAATGATGATCCGCAACAGTGAAGGCAATGAGACCTACGGAAACCTGACGAAGGATAAGGTCCAGAAGATCCTTGCGGAAGTCAGAGAAAGAGCATAGGAGGTATTGGCATGAAAGTAGTAATCGGACAGGGCAGCTGCGGAATTGCAACCGGCGCCAAGAAAACGGAAGCAGAATTCGTAAAACAGCTGGAAGAACAGAATGTTAATGCAGAACTGACGATCACCGGATGTGTCGGAACCTGCTATCTGGAGCCAATCGTAGATGTTTATGACGATAACGGCGATATGACAAGATATGTCAAGGTCCAGCCGGACAGAGTAGAGAAGATCGTATCTGACCACCTGAAAGGCGGAAAGCCGGTAGAAGAATATGCGATCGGCGCAGAGGACAAAGGCTTCCTTGCTCAGCAGCAGAGAGTTGTACTGAGACACTGCGGCGTCATCAACCCCGAGCATATCGAGGAATATCTGGCAGTAGGCGGATATGAATCTGCCCGCAAGGCGCTGACAGAGATGACCCAGGACGAAGTAATCTCCGTGATCAAGGTCTCCAACCTGAGAGGCCGCGGCGGCGCTGGATTCCCCACATGGTTCAAGTGGAACGCTGCCAAGCAGAATCCGGGAAAAGAAAAATATATCGTATGTAACGCTGACGAAGGCGATCCGGGAGCATTCATGGATCGTTCCGTTCTGGAAGGCGATCCCCATTCCGTACTGGAAGGAATGATCATCGGCGGCTACGCCATGGGCGCTACCGAAGGTATCATTTACTGCCGTGCAGAGTATCCTCTGGCTATCACCAGACTGGAAATCGCCATGGCACAGGCGAGAGAGAAGGGATTCCTGGGAGACAACATCTTCGGCACAGGAAGACATTTCGATATCCGCATCAAGGCAGGAGCCGGCGCATTCGTATGCGGCGAGGAGACTGCTCTGATCGCATCCCTCGAGGGCGAAAGAGGTATGCCCAGACTGAAGCCGCCATTCCCTGCAGCAAAGGGATACTGGCAGCTGCCTACTAATATTAATAACGTTGAAACATATGCAAACGTTGCATGGATACTGGAAAACGGCGGTGAGGCCTTTGCTAAATTAGGACATGCTCCTTCCACCGGAACCAAGGTATTCGCTCTTGCCGGAAAGATCAAGAAGGGCGGACTTGTAGAAGTTCCCATGGGACTTCCGATCAAGGATGTTATCTTCGGCATCGGCGGCGGAATCAAGAATGGCCGCAAGTTCAAGGCTGTCCAGATGGGCGGACCTTCCGGCGGATGTATTCCTGCAGATCTTGCAGATACACCGGTAACCTATGAGGATATCGTTAAGACAGGCGCCATCGTCGGATCCGGCGGTATGATCGTCATGGACGAAGACACCTGCATGGTAGACATGGCAAGATATTTCCTGGACTTCACGAAGAAGGAATCCTGCGGAAAGTGCAACTACTGCCGCATCGGTACCAAGAGAATGCTGGAGATCCTGGAGAGAATCACCCAGGGCAAAGGACAGGACGGCGATATCGAACGTCTGGAAGAGCTGGCTAAGAAGATCAAGGACGGCGCAATGTGCGGACTTGGACAGACAGCTCCCAACCCTGTACTTTCTACGATCCGCTACTTCCGCAACGAGTATGAGGATCACATTTACAACCACACATGTACCGCTAAATCCTGCAGAGCGCTGATCCACTTTGAGATCACAGACGCATGTAAGGGATGTACGCTTTGTGCGCGCAACTGCCCGGTCAATGCGATCAGCGGCGAGAAGAAGCAGATGCATGTTATTGATCAGGATGTCTGCATCAAGTGCGGCAAGTGCGAAGAGCATTGTAACTTCAATGCGATCATCAGAAAATAGGAAGGAGGAATTACGATGGAGAAATTCAGATTGAATATTGACGGCAAAGAAGTAATCGGCCTTCCTGGACAGACGATCCTTGAAGTTGCACAGGAGAATGACATTTTCATTCCCACACTTTGCTATGACGAAAGAACTAAGATCTACGGTGCCTGCGGCATCTGCGTTGTAGAGGTGGAGGGCAACCCCAAACTCTGCAAGGCATGTGCGACAACCATCGCCCCGGGTATGGTAGTAAAGACAAGTACAGAGCGTGTCCTGGAATCCCGCAAGACGAACCTGGAGCTGCTCGTATCTAATCATAACGGTGACTGCCAGGGACCCTGTACACTGAACTGTCCTGCCAATACGGACTGCCAGGGTTATGTGGGACTGATTGCCAACGGCGAATATGCTGAGGCGAACAAGCTCATCAAGGACCGCATTCCTCTTCCAGGTTCTCTCGGACGCGTATGTCCTCATCCCTGTGAGGACAGCTGCCGCAGAGGTCTGGTGGATGAGCCGATCAGCATCTGCAGCCTGAAGCGCTTTGCCGCTGACCTGGATCAGCAGAGTGATGATCCGTATATTCCGGAATGTGATGAGCCGACGGGCAAGTCTGTTGCGATCATCGGCGGCGGCCCCATGGGTCTCTCCGCAGCATTCTTCCTGCGTCAGCTGGGTCATGATGTAACGATCTTTGACGCAATGCCCAAGCTGGGCGGCATGCTCCGCTATGGTATTCCTGAATACCGTCTGCCCAAGGAAGTTCTGGACAACGAGATCGCGCTGATCGAGGCTATGGGCGTTGAGATGGTTCCGAACACCAAGGTCGGCGTAGATATGCCTTTCGAGACAATCAGAAATGATTTCGATGCTGTCCTTCTGGGAATCGGCGCATGGGTTTCCACCGGCGTTGGATGCCCGGGCGAGGATGCAGAAGGCGTGATCGGCGGTATTGATTTCCTGCGCAAGGTCGTAAGAAATGAGCCGATTGACTTTGGTGAGAAAGTTGCGATCGTCGGCGGCGGTAATACAGCAATGGACGCCTGCCGTACCGCAGTCAGACTCGGAGCAAAGGAAGTCTACAATATATACAGAAGAACAAGAGAAGAGATGCCTGCGGATGCCATCGAGATCGATGAGGCAATGGAAGAAGGCGTCATCTTCAAGAACCTGACCAATCCTAAGGAGATCCTCAAGGATGAGAACGGTCACGTTAAGCAGGTCGTCCTCCAGTGCATGGAACTGGGTGAGCCGGATGCTTCCGGACGCCGCCGTCCTGTACCTATCGAGGG
>OMXT01000002.1 GCA_900315125.1 uncultured Eubacteriales bacterium | reverse complement strand
CGGAGGACGTATCACAAACAAAGACCTGAGGGATATGGAGGCACCGCATTACAGCGATTTCACCGAAAAGCTCCTGAATGAAGCCATGGCGCATACCGTAGACTGGAGCATCGTAGAGGAGCGTGAGCCGATGATCCTCGACCCCGCCAGCGGAACCCAGACACTCCTACGCTCCCTTGGAAGGACAAGAAATCCTCTATGCTAATCCCTATGCAGCAAGATACCTACCGAGGATTGTCAACAAAAAACTCCCTAACAACTTGACACTATCCATTTGCATTTAGTATTTGACGGACACCGGTTTGATGTGGTAATATATTATCTGCTAAGCGCAGGCGGATCGCAGAAATGCCCGCTGTATAGTTTAAAATCTGAAAGATGCTTCCGTGGCTCAGTCGGTAGAGCAGCGCATTCGTAACGCGCAGGTCGCCGGTTCAAGTCCGGCCGGGAGCTCCAGAATTATGTCCTTCGGAATTGTTGGGTTTACAGCATTTCCGGAGGATTTTTTTTCGTGCTGCGAATCCTGAACCAGCGTGGGAGCGCGGACACCCGTCTGCTGGCCAGGTATATTCAATTTCCCAGTGCTGATTGATAATATCCCGAAAAAATAATACAATATAATAATAAAGAGGAAAGAAGCGGCAGATTTCCGGAAGCGCGGGAAAGCCGGGGCTTTGTTCCCTGCATACCCTTATCAATGATCCGGAGCCAGGAGGACGTATGTTTTCGATAGACAGATTTGATTTTCAGGACGGCGTGAACAACGAGATCCAGGGCCTCACCCATGACGGCAATAATGTCGGGGAGAACTGGCCGGTCGTTTATGTGATCAATAATGATAAAGAAGCATATATCGGCGAGACTGTGAGCGCCTCCAGGAGATCGGAGCAGCATCTCAAGAATCCTGAAAAGAGGCGTCTGACGGAGATCAGGATAATAACGGACGATGACTTTAATAAATCAGTCATTCTCGATCTGGAGTCCTTCCTGATCCAGCACATGTCTTCCGACGGCAAGTATGTGCTCCAGAACAGCAACGGGGGACTGCAGGATCACAACTATTATGAGCGCAGTCAGTACGAGCAGGAGTTCGCTGATATATGGACCGAACTGAAGAAACTGGGCGTTGTCGACCAAACGATCGAGAAGATCGAGAATACCGACCTGTTTAAATATTCACCCTATAAGTCACTGGGAGCGGAGCAGCGGACGGCAGAAAAAGAGATCATAGAAGCCTTTGCGGAAGGCGTGGCTAAGGGAAAAAACGTCACGGTGCTTGTCCGGGGCGGAGCAGGCACGGGAAAGACGATCCTCGCGGTATATCTGCTCAAGCTTTTTGCCGATCTGAAGGAGAAGCGAATAGAGCGGGACGATGAGTTTGATGAATATATCGACGAGCCTTTGTCGTCCATCTATGCGGCGGAGCACATCTATGGCATAGAGAAGATCGGGATCGTGCTGCCTCAGGCGTCACTGAGAAGTTCTTTCAGCGATGTGTTCAGCCACATCAGCGGGCTTGAAAGCTCTATGATCCTTTCGGCAACGGACGTCGTCGACGACTATGCTAAGACAAAGAAAAAATTCGATCTTCTGATCGTAGACGAGGCCCACCGGCTGAAGTGCAGGAACAAAGGCCATCTGACCCAGTATCCGAAGTTCGATGCATGCAACAGGGTGCTCGGTCTGGATAAAAAAGAAGGCGATGAGCTGGGCAATGAACTGGACTGGATCCTCATGTGCAGCGAGAACCAGATCATTTTCCGGGATGAGCTGCAGACTGTCCGGCCCTGCGATATCGACGCAGAGACATTCCGAGGCAGAATCAACAGCCGGAAGGACTGCTTTCTTGTGGAGCAGGCGCTGGAGACACAGTGGAGATGCCGCGGCGGGAGAAATTACATCGATTATATCAACGGACTCCTCAGCTGCAGGCTGAAGAAGGCGGCTGTCTTCAATGATGACGATTATGAGTTCGTGATGTACACCGATGTCGACCGGATGATAAAAGATATCAAGGCACTGGATGCGAAATACGGCCTCTGCCGGAACGTCGCGGGCTATGCGTGGCAGTGGAAATCCAAGAAGGATAAGAATGCCTTGGATATTGAGATCCAGGGACACAAGTATCGCTGGAATTCTACATATGATAACTGGATCGTCCAGAAGAACGCCGTGGATGAGATCGGCTGCATCCATACCGTGCAGGGGTACGATCTCAACTATGTGGGTGTGATCATAGGCAGAGATATATACTATGATCCTAAAACCGGGCAGATCGCGGCGGACAAGAAGAATTATTTCGATCAGCAGGGAAAAGCAGGCGCAGCGAACGATCCGGAAGCGCTGACCATGTACCTGCGGAATATTTACCTTACGCTGATGACAAGAGGGATCCGGGGGACCTATGTCTATGTCTGCGACAATGCCCTGCGGGAGTATTTCGCGAAGTATGTGCCTGTCCGGAAATAATTTTGATAAAGTTGATAACGAACGATAAAGCTTGATAACAGGAGAATGCACCCATGGGAGGCAATCCGTTCAATCCGAATTTTGGAATGGTCCCCGCCGTATTTATCGACCGCGAGGATTATCCCGTACCGGCGAAACGGATCGGACAGGCGATGGGCAAAGAACCGGGCTATATATCCAGATACAGAAGGCGTCTTCTTGACAGCGGGATTCTGCGCGCGGAATCCTACGGACATGTGGCATTTGCCCTGCCGCTGTTCGGAGAATATATCAAAAGGTTTCAGCTGTAGAATAATATCGAATGATTCTCTTTTTGCAGTGTCACTGTATTCACGGTCCGACTTGCCGTCTCAGCCCTGTGGGTCGGTGAGAGCGCTTTTCATCCGCCGGGCCGCCGGGCTTATCTGACGCTGCCGGTCATATATCATGCATACCATGCGCTCTGGGATCGACTCCCGGAGCGCTATTTTTATGATCTCGTCCCGGCGTATCGATTCCCGTGCCATGGGCTCCGGAACAAAGGCCAGACCGAGCTCTGCCCGGACCATCGGCAGGATCTGGTCCGTTGTGGCAAGTTCCGTATCGGGCTGAAGTTCCAGACCGTATTCCTGAAACAGACGTCTGTAAAACTGTCCGGTCACAGATTCCGGTCCCAGGCAGATCATGGGATAGGATGAGAGATCAGCCAGGGACAGCTCCTGCTTCTCCAGATCGGCAAATGTCCGGCCGCCGATCAGGATCTCCTGAAATGGCATCAGGGGCACCGATTTTAGGGGAGCACTGACCTCTACTGGGGTTGTTACCACGGCGAAGTCAATCTCCCCGCTCTGCACAGCCCGGACAGCCTGGGGCGTCGAGTGGTTATAGATCTTCAGTCGAATGCCCGGGTAAGCCATGTGGAAGGATTTCAGGTGCTCCAGCAGAAAGATATTCAGCGCTGTCTCGCTGACGCCGATGGAAATGCTGCCGTGCTCCAGCCCGGCGTCCGCGGATAACTCCTGCTCCGCTGCCTGAAGCTGGATCATCGCTGCCGATACGCGTGTGTACAGGTGCTCGCCGGCGGGGGTCAGTTGGACGCCCCGGTTCGTGCGGATAAACAGTCTGCAGTCCATCTGCTGCTCCAGGCTGTTCATTGCCCGAGTCACATTAGGTTGGCTGCTCCCCAGCACGCGGGCTGCCCTGGTGAAGTTGCTGTATTTTGCAACGTAATAGAAGATCTTATAATATTCGTAATTGACGTTCAGCATCGCGAGACTCTCCTCTTTTCCCTGACATATCAAATGATAATTGCAAACATATCAATGATGACTTTTACGTATTTCAATGGTCATTGTATAATAAACTGCACTTGGAAATCAATAATATAAGGAGTTCTTTCGGAGATGAAAGTCTGTCTGAAAAAGAACAGTATGGAGGAATCCGTCGTAAGCGCGGGGTCGCCGGGGCAGGCAGTGCTGTCCCCAAATCATATGGAAATCTACTGGCACGATTATGCTGGCAGCCAGGGCGAAACGCCGATCATACAGGCGGATATTAAGGAGCAGGCGTCCGTAATTGGGAGGATCGGACTCATGCTCCTGTCCTGCGGTACGGGAGCATGGCGGGTGCGGCGTTCCATGAACAGGCTGGCGGAGCAGATGGGGATCACATGCACTGCCAACATCGGTCTTCTGACCATCGACTACACATGCTTCGATGGAGAAAGCTGCTTTACCCAGTCTTTGTGCCTTAAGAGCACTGGGGTGAATACGCTGCGGCTCAATCGCCTGGAGCGGTTCGTCAGGGATTTTTCTGAGAAGTACAAAGACCTGTCCGGCGAGGAGATCCACTCCCGTCTTGATGAGATCGAGCAGATCAGAAGTCCCTTTTCTTCGCTGCAGCTCGGTCTGGCGGCAGCCCTTGCCTGCGGCGGTTTTACGTTCCTGCTGGGAGGTGGGATCCCGGAGATCATCTGCGCTTTTCTCGGCGCCGGAGCGGGGAATTACCTGCGCAGCAAGCTGGCGTCCCATCGGTTTACGCTGTTTCTCTGCGTGTCTGCCTCCGTTGCGCTGGCATGTCTGGTATATGCGGCGGCGATCCGTGGAATGGAAATGTTCTTTAATGTTTCTGACAGGCACGAAGCCGGCTATATCTGCGCCATGCTCTTTATCATTCCCGGTTTTCCCTTTATTACAAGCGGAATCGACCTGGCGAAGCAGGACATGCGCTCTGGGCTGGAGCGGCTGGCATACGCGCTGAATATCATTATCGTCGCTACCCTGACCGCATGGATCGCGGCGCTGCTGATCCAGCTGGATCCGGCGGAATTTCCAAAGCTTTCCATTGCGCCTGCAGCGCTGGCGGGCCTGCGGATCATCGCCAGCTTCTGCGGCGTGTTTGGATTCTCTATTATGTTCAACAGTCCTGCCCGCCTCGCCGCTTCTGCGGCAGTGATCGGCGCGGCAGCCAATACACTGCGGCTGGAACTCGTTGATCTTGCTGGCCTTCCGCCTGCTGCCGCAGCTTTCCTCGGCGCACTGACAGCAGGTGTTCTGGCATCCATTCTGAACAGGAAACTGGGCTATTCGAGAATATCCATCACGGTACCCTCCATCGTGATCATGGTCCCGGGACTTTACATGTACCGGGCTATCTATCATATGGGCGCTCTGGAACTGGAAGAGTCCGCTTTTTGGTCCATTTCAACATTGCTTATCGTCATTGCGCTGCCCCTGGGCCTGATCTTCGCCCGGATTCTGACCGACCGGGACTTCCGGGAGTGCACGTGAAGGCAGTCGCGCTCAGCTCGTACGTTATATGCAGCCGGTCATGTAAACCGGGATGTACATCAATCCGTCTTCTGCCTGCAGGTCCCTGGAATAGATGATGTAGCGGTCTTCCATTTTCGGGCGGTATTTCTCTCTGAAATTATCAAAGGACGCATGACTTCTGTAGCCAGAGGATTTCACCTCGATGGGACAGATCTTTTTCTTCCTGACAGTAAGGAAATCTATTTCATAGGGGCGTTCGTCTTTATTTCCTTCTGCTTTATATTTAAACCGGTGAAAATACAGTCTGTGTCCGGTGCTTCTCAGCATCTGCGCAGCCATATTCTCCATGACCATACCAAAGTCCATCCCGGAATGATTGCTGATTACCGCTCTGTAGATTTTCGACATATCTGCCTCCTCGCTGTATCGGATCATTGCGGTCAGAAGAAGTCCTGTGTCCCCCATATACAGTTTGAAGTCACTTTTGTCCGCGTAGGCTTCCAGGTCAATGTCAGGTTTAGTTACGCCGATACATTCGTTGCCGATCATTGACTCTGCAACGAAGCTTACCGCGTCCACGTAGTCTTTATAACGGGCATTGCGGTCAATCTGGGTCATGCGATAGTGTGAATTTTTATTAGACAGCTGTCCTGGGATCGATTTAAAAATTATGGACGCCTTTTCCCGGTTGTCATCGTCATATTTTTTGAGATCTTCTTCGTACAGAGAAAGAATGGTACTCTTGATATAATCGATCTGGTCATAATTGCCGCCAGAGACGAATACATCGACAGCCTGAGGCATGCCGCCAACCGCCATATATTCTCTGAAACGGGTCATGATTTTTCTGTGCACGGCTTCTCCTAAAGCCTTTCTTTTCTGAAATGCTTCAGCAATAGCAGGATAGGTAAAGGTATCCCCCTGTGCCCAGAGAAATTCTTCGAAATCCATGGGAAACATGCTGATTCTGTCTTCCTCGGAGGGAATGAGAATTTCTTTTGATTTCTTACGGATCCGAATAAGGGAACCTGTTTCAAGATAGTCATATCGCCCATCCTTAACAAGATATTTTATTGCCTGCCTCGCCGGCGGAAACATCTGGACCTCATCAAATATGATCAGCGATTCTCGTTCGGGCAGAGTCCTGCCCTTGAGCAGAAACAGGTTGCGAAAAAATGCGGGCATATCGCCGATCCTGTCAATAAAGAGCTGTTTTACCTCTTCTGATTCTATGGCAAAATCCAGAATCATATAGTCCCGGTACTCATTTTTCGCGAACTCTTCAGCGATCGTGGATTTCCCCACACGGCGGGCTCCCTCAATCATAACTGCTGTTTTTCCGTTTGATATTTTCTTCCATGAGACAAGCTTGTCATAGATTTTCCTTCTGAAAAGCATCAATCCTTCACCTCCGACTGACATTAGATTATCATATTTTCACGAAATGAACAATTTTATAGAAGCGATTTTTCACGAAATTAAAATATTTATAGTGAGCAAATTTCACGAAATGAAAAAGTCTCAGAGGCATGTGCTTCTCACAAATCCTAATCCCGGTCAAAACGGAAGTCATCTTGTATTCCTGAGTCTATGGTATAATATTATGTGAAAAATATGCGCTGCAATAACAACGCAAGCGGCAATATTTAAGGAGAAGTATGGAAACAGAAAAGAAAATACGTTTGGCATTTGCAGAAGACGTCCGGGCGGTCAGCAGAATATATGATCATATCCACGATGCGGAGGAAGCGAACCGAGCTTCGATCGGCTGGGTCCGCGGGGTATATCCCACTGTCCACACGGCGGAGGAAGCAATAACCCGGCGGGATCTGTTCGTATATGAGGAAGAGGGTCAAATCATGGCATCCGGCATCGTCAATCAGATCCAGCCGCCTGCATATGCCGAAGGGAACTGGGCCGCTGCCGCAGCGCCTGAAGAGGTCATGGTCCTTCATACGCTGGTTGTCGATCCCGGCTGGTCGGGGAAAGGCATCGCCCATGCCTTTGTACAATTTTATGAAGAATACGCCCGGCAGGCCGGCTGCCGTGTTCTTCGGATCGATACCCAGGAGAAAAATCACGCCGCGCGCCATCTCTACGCAGGAATGGGGTTTCAGGAAGTCGATATCGTTTCCTGCGAGTTCAATAACATAAAGTCCGTCCGGCTCGTGCTCCTGGAGAAAGGTCTCTGATGGCTGCGGAGTCACGTCAGTTTATGAGTCAATACAGAGGAGCAGTTTCCTCTGTATTTTTTATATTTACAGAGGTATACTAATAGAAATACAGAAATTACTTTCAGGGGGCGAAATAACGTTATGGGAATGAATGATACACCATCTGCAGACCGGGTGCATATCGGCTTTTTCGGCTGCAGAAATGTAGGCAAATCCAGCATCGTGAACGCGGTGACCGGACAGGATCTGGCTGTAGTCTCCCCGGTAAAGGGAACGACGACGGATCCGGTCTATAAATCCATGGAGCTGCTGCCCATGGGACCGGTCATGATCATCGACACCCCGGGGATTGACGATACCGGGGAGCTGGGAGCACTTCGGGTGCGCCGGACCCGGCAGGTCCTGAACAGGGCGGATGTTGCTGTGCTGGTCACCGATGGGACCCGGGAACTGAACGGGGCGGAGCAGGAGCTGATCCAGCTCTTCCATAAGAAAAACGTCCCCTGCGTCATCGTCAGGAATAAGGCAGATCTGCCCGGCGCCGCGGCCGCGGAAGCGGGCGGCGGAACACAGACGTCGGGCGGCGCCGGCAGCGACCCTGTCTGTGTTACCAGCGCAGTGAATCACACGGGCATCGAGGCACTGAAGGAGACCATCGCTCATCTGGTAAAGACGGAAGACGAGAAGCTGCGCATTGTGGGCGACCTTCTTCATCCGGAAGACATCGCCGTCCTGGTGGTCCCCATCGACAAGGCGGCGCCAAAGGGCCGGCTCATCCTGCCCCAGCAGCAGACCATCCGGGACATCCTGGAGGCGGACGGGACATGCGTCGTAGTGAAGGAATACGAGCTGCGGGAGGCGCTGGCCCAGCTGAAAAAGAAGCCCGCTATGGTCATAACGGACAGTCAGGTCTTTGCTAAAGTCGCGGCAGATACTCCTGAGGATGTGCCCCTGACTTCTTTTTCTATTTTAATGGCCAGGTACAAAGGCTTCCTTGACACGGCGGTCCGCGGCGCGGCTGCCATAGAGCGCCTGCAGAAGGGGGACAAAGTCCTGATCGCCGAGGGCTGCACACACCACCGGCAGTGCGACGACATTGGAACGGTGAAGATTCCCCGCTGGCTGAAGAATTATCTGGGATTTCCCATACAGATCGATACGGCATCCGGCAGGGATTTTCCCGACGATCTTTCGGACTATTCCCTGGTCATCCACTGCGGCGGCTGCATGCTGACGGAGCGGGAAGTCCGCTATCGGATGAAGTGCGCTCAGGATCAGGATGTGCCCTTTACGAACTACGG
Organism: uncultured Eubacteriales bacterium; assembly: GCA_900315125.1. Classification (GTDB taxonomy): domain Bacteria; phylum Bacillota; class Clostridia; order Peptostreptococcales; family Anaerovoracaceae; genus Aminicella. The sequence continues at coordinate 1,992 of OMXT01000002.1, read as the reverse complement.
GATCACCATCGCCTATATCCAGGGGATCCTGAAACGCAGTCTGGGACTCTTTCCCCACCTGCTCAGCGAGCTGAAATAGTTGAAATAAGGAGCTTTTGGTATGACCTATTATGGAGAAGAAAGCCGGCGGGCCCGGGAGAATTTTCCCCTGCAGCATCGGCTCACGGATCTCAGGCTGATCTACGCCATCGTGGAGGTGAAAAAGGCAGCGGCCAGGACGTATGCGGAGCTGGGAACGGATCCTGCGCTTTACCAGGCGGTGGCAGCAGCCTGCGACCGGGTGCTGGCAGGAGAGGCGGACGATCAGTTCATCACCCAGGCGCTGCAGGGGGGAGCAGGCACGTCCACTCATATGAATGTGAACGAAGTCCTGGCGTCCATGGCGTCGGAGCAGCTGGGACGGCCGGTGCATCCCATCGACGATGTGAACCGGGGACAGTCCACAAACGACGTTTATCCTACAGCCCTGCGCATTGCTGCGATCCGGGGCGTCCGCAGTCTGAGCGACGAGTGCGCCCGGCTGCAGGAATCTCTGCAGAAACGGGAAAATGAGTTTGACGGGATCGACAAGATTGGGCGCACGGAGATGATGGACGCGGTGCCCGTCACTCTCGGCGAGGAGTTCGGTGCCATCGCCCAGGCCATCGCCCGGGATCGCTGGCGTATATATAAAATAGAAGAGCGTCTGCGGCAGGTAAATATCGGAGGGACCGCCGTGGGTCTCAGTGATACGGCGGACCGACAGTACAGGTTTCGCGTCATAGAGATCCTGCGGCAGCAGACAGGGATCGGCCTGGCTGCCGCCGAATATCCCATGGATGTGACACAGAACAACGATGTATTCGTGGAAGTTTCCGGACTCCTTAAGGCGCTGGCAGTGAACCTCATTAAGCTGTCCAACGATCTGCGGCTCATGAATTCCGGTCCTTACGGAGGGTTCGGAGAGATCCATCTCAAGCCCATGCAGAAGGGCAGCTCCATCATGCCCGGTAAAGTGAACCCGGTGATCCCGGAGATGACCATGCAGTGCGCCATGCGGGCCATCGCCAACGATACGGCCATCACCATGGCTGCGTCCCGGGGGGACTTCGAGCTGAATGCCTTCCTTCCCCTGATTGCCGACGCGCTGCTGGAGAGCCTGCAACTGCTGACCCGCAGCTGCGCCATCATGAGAGAAAAATGTATCGATACATTAGAAGCCGATGGCGAGCACTGCAGGTCCATTCTGGATCACAGCCTGGCCCGGGCTACATCCTATGCTCCGTTTCTCGGTTATGATACCGTCACTGAAGTGATCCGGCAGGGCGGCACACCGGAAGAAATCATGGCCCGGCTGGAAGGGATGAAACAGGAACGTATACGCTGACAGCGCAGCTGGCACTTTACAGCTGGCCTGTCGGTTTCGGTGGATTTCGTTATAGGCGGTCGTACCACCGAAGGAATTCGGCACTGCGTTCGGTGGTAAGGTCGTGTTTCCATGTATTCCACCGAGGTGGTTCGATGCTGTTTTCGGTGGTAAGGTCGTGTTTCCAAACATTCCACCGAACGTCATCCGCACCATTCGAAAAATAGAATATTTATTCGTAAGTTTTCCACGAAATCGACCGAAAAATGATCCAGACTTCAGGTGTTTTCATCCAATATTATCCATATCCACGGTCTGGTATCCAGAAAGGTCTAAATAACAAACGTCCTTTCGGTGTTAATCGCAGACCAAGGTGATAACACCGAATTTCCTCTTGAACTTCTTCGGTGGAAATAAAAAAGATCCACAGATTCCACCGAATCACGGGTTCCGCACGGTTAAATCAGCATGTATGCCCAGTTACATTTATGCATTGACAAAGGAAGGCATCCTATGCCTGAGATACGCAGACGAGCCTGAAGTGAGCGGCATAGTCCAAAGCGTTAGTGTAAAATAGATGTGGAGGTTTTAGGGAGAAGAGGATAATCCGAGAGAATAAAATAGAGGCCACCTTCTTGTGATAGAAT
>OMXT01000050.1 GCA_900315125.1 uncultured Eubacteriales bacterium | reverse complement strand
TTCTATCACAAGAAGGTGGCCTCTATTTTATTCTCTCGGATTATCCTCTTCTCCCTAAAACCTCCACATCTATTTTACACTAACTACCGGCCGGTTCGGAAACCACCGTTTCTTTGCCGCCAGATAATAGATCGGAACCAGATACATGTAAAACGCAAAGGGCATGGCGCGGACGTCCACGCCGAAAAACGCCAGCGGTACCGAGCAGCCGATGCACCAGGGTATCATACAGGAAATGAGGATGACCGAGTTCTCCATATCGAGAGCCAGTTCCTCCCTGCTTCCCCCGCCGTCAAGATAAGGCTTCTCCAGCAGGTTCTGGCACATGAGCGTCGCAATGGTCTGATTGCAGAAGATCATTGCGGAGAAGAAGCTCAGGAGTATCATGACGAAGAAGCGTCCAAACCGGCTGCATGCCTCCTCCATCTGTTTCTGTACAGATTCCAGCATCTTCGTCCCTTCAAATATGCCGGAATACATACAGGAGATCACAAGGATGATCATGATCTCCACCATGGATACGAACCCGCCGCCGTTCAGGATACTTCCAAGTCCGCTTCCCTGAGCCTCATAGCCCAGAATGCATGTCCTGACCACGGTGAGCAGCGGGACCCCCTGCACGAGCCAGGCGATAAGGACGCTGCATCCGATGGAAAGGCCCATAGCCTTCATAACATCCACGCGGAACAAAGGCAGGACCAGCATGATCAGAGCCGGTACAAAGGCCCATAATGACAGCTGAAAGGACGATTCGAACATCTGCACCAGATCCTGATCCACATGACTGATGGGGTTTCGGAATGACAGTACAGCATAGATCGCCAGAGTGACCGCAAAGGGAACAACGCACTGCCTCATCATGAGTTTGACATTATCATAGATCTTCGTCTGTGTAACGCCCGCAACAAGGGTCGCGCTGGACGACACCGGGGAGCCCCGGTCCCCGAAATATACGCCTGACATAAGAACGCCCGCCGTCAGTATCGGGTCGACACCCCCGCTCCTTGCCAGTGTCATGAAGATCACGCCCACGGTACCTGCGACGCCGAAGGATGTGCCGATGGCATAACTAAGAACACAGGAAAGCAGAAAGGCAATGATCAGAAACAGCGGCGGTGTAATGAACTGTATCCCGTAATAGACGAAGATCGTTATGGTCCCGGAGACACGCCATGCAGCAGTCAGAAATCCGATCACGCCCATGACCTCTACCACCACAAGAGATTCCCGGGCTCCGCCGAGAGCCATTTTCGTCAGATCTCTCAACGGAAAATTCCTGTGCATTCCAAGCAATGTGAAAGCGACCAGCCCTGTGAGCAGAGCATAGACCAGGGAAATTCCCCGGACGATAGAAAATATCATCGCAAGCAAAAAAATAATAAAGGCCGCGGCCAGATCCATGAGCTCCCCTCCGTTAACATACAAAGCATTCTTTCCTGACAAGCTATTTTAACATTAGTAAATGTATTTGTAAATTGCAACCGTATTATTACCTGTGGTATAATAGCGAAGCATATATATCTGAGAATAACGGAGGGTCTAAAAGTTATGGGCAATCAGAAACCAAATGCCAGGGCGCTTCTGCCGATCCTGGTTTTTTTACTGTTATATCTGGGCAGCGGAATATATTACGAATATATTGCGCCAAAGGAAGGACAGATGGGCTTCTATGTGATGTCCGTCGTTGTAGCCTTTGTTATCGCCCTCGCCGTTGCGTTCCTGCAGAATCCCAGTCTCACATTTGACGAGAAGATTCACCTCTGCGCGAAAGGGATCGGCGATGACAATATCACGATCATGCTGTTTATCTTTCTGTTTGCGGGCATGTTCAGCGGGATCGCCAAAGCCAGCGGCGGCGCGGACAGCACGGCTTACATGCTTCTGGATATCATCCCCGCAAACTTCGCGATCCCCAGCCTGTTCGTCATCGCCTGCCTCATATCCATGGCTATGGGGACAAGTGTGGGCACCATTTCCGTCCTGGCGCCTATCGCGGCATCTGTAGCAGCGACAGCGGAGCTGAGCCTCCCCTTCTGCCTCGGCACCGTCGTTGGCGGCGCCATGTTCGGCGATAATCTTTCTTTCATTTCTGACACGACCATCGCAGCTACCAAGACCCAGGGCGTAGAGATGAAGGATAAATTCCGCACGAACTTCCGGATCGCCCTTCCTGCAGCCATCGCCACCCTTGTGATACTCATCGTCATGGCTCTGCGGGCTAATCCTGCGCCCCTGAAGCATTTTGATTTTAACTTCTGGCAGGCGCTGCCTTATTTCGTCGTGCTGATCGCATCCCTCTGCGGCATCAATGTATTTATCGTTCTGGGCTTCGGTACTATTCTGTGCTTTATCGCCGGCCTGGCCACACATTCCCTGACCGTGGCTACGGCATTTTCCTCCATGGGCGCCGGAACATCCGGCATGTTCGAGACGATAATCGTTGCGATCCTGGTGGCAGCCATTGCTGCTCTTATGAAGGAATACGGCGGATTCGAGTTCATCCTGCAGCTGATCCGAAAGGCGTTCCGCAGCCGCAGGGGCGGCATGCTGGGCATCGGCATACTGACGTCACTGATGGATATCGCAACAGCGAACAATACGGTCGCCATCGTCATTGCCGGTCCTATCGCAAAGGATATCAGTAAAGAATACGGTATCGATCCCCGCAAGTCCGCATCCCTGCTGGATACATTCTCCTGCATCTGCCAGGGGATCATCCCCTACGGCGCGCAGCTCCTCGTTGCCGTCGGCACTTCGGAAGCGAAGATTACCACTGTCTCCATCATGCCTTATCTGTTCTATCAGTATCTGCTGCTTGTCTGCGTTCTGGGTTCCATCGTCCTGGAACGTTCATCTAAGAAAAAACACAGCGAAAACTGAATATCGTAAACAACACGGGGCTGTCTCATTTCTGAGACAGCCCCATTATTAATTGTCAGTTATGTATTTTATTATTCTATTCGTTACAGATCTGCGATTTCCTTATGGACAACCGGTACCGGCGTCGGATCGACCGCGTCGATATCGTGTACGTACTTGTACAGATCCTTAACCAGCGTGCCGCTCATGATCCATACGCCGATCACGTTCGGAACTACCATGAGTCCGTTGAGGATATCCGCGATCGTCCAGACGGTATTGAGCTCAACAACACATCCGACGAAGGAGAAGATCACGAAGAGCCACTTATACGGCATGATGATCTTGGGTCCGAACAGGTACTCTGCGCATCTCTCGCCGTAGTATGACCAGCCGAGGATCGTAGAATACGCGAACAGTGCCAGTGAAATGGCGATGACCGGACGGCCGATAACCGGGATCAGTCCGAACGCCTGGAATGTCAGTACAGTAGAATCTTCTCCTGAGATGAATTCCGGATGAGAGATCGCGGAACCAACGAGGGTTATGCCTGTAACTGCGCAAATGATAACGGTATCCCAGAATGTACCTGTCATAGATACGAGGGACTGTCTGACCGGGTTGCGGGTCTTGGCTGATGCCGCTACGATCGGTGCAGATCCCATGCCGGACTCATTGGAGAACAGTCCTCTTGCGAATCCATAGCGGAGCGCCTGGGCAATGGTGAATCCGAACAGTCCGCCGGCTCCTGCCTGAACGGAGAATGCCGACTTGCAGATCAGCACGACGGCTGCTCCTGTGTTGCTGCCATTCATGATCATAACGATGATCGATCCGACAACATAGAATGCTGCCATGAACGGAACCAGCTTCTCAGTAACCTTGGTTATGGACTTAACGCCGCCGATGATTACAAAGGCTGTAAAGATCGCTACGAAAATACCTGTGATCCATGTTGGAACACCGAAGTTCTGGTGCAGCGATGTGGAGATGGAGTTCGCCTGAGTCATGTCGCCGATACCAAATGCAGCGACCGCGCCAAGGATAGCGAATATGACGCCCAGCCACTTGGCATGGAGTCCTCTTTCCAGTGCGGTGAATGCGCCGCCGATCATGCGTCCGTCCTCTGTCTGCTCTCTGTATTTAACAGACATGGCCGTTTCCATGTACTTGGTGGAAATACCGAAGACGCCGGTGATCCACATCCAGAAAACGGCTCCCGGTCCGCCGCTGGCGATCGCCGTAGCAACACCGATGATATTTCCTGTTCCGATCGTAGCCGCCAGCGCTGTCGTCAGCGCTCCGAACTGTGATACATCGCCTTCTCCATCCGGATCCGGCGTAACTGAAAGCTTGATTCCCTTGAAGGTAAAACGCTGAACGAATCCCGTTCTGAAAGTACAGAATAGATGAGTACCCAGAAGAACGATGATCAGCGGAAGACCCCACAACCAACCGTCAAACCAGTTGATAAAATCTAAAAAACCTTGCATGCTGACCTCCTTTGATAATAGCAGTCGATACAAAACGGATAAAAATTACAGTATCATTATAGCATAATTGAAGATAAGTTCAATTATAATTTGCAAATTGATAGTGTCAAGTTGTTAGGGAGTTTTTTGTTGACAATCCTCGGTAGGTATCTTCCTGCATAGGGATTAGCATAGAGGATTTCT
>OMXT01000015.1 GCA_900315125.1 uncultured Eubacteriales bacterium | reverse complement strand
CATCGTAGACAACGGAATCACTCAGAAGAACCAAATTATCAGAATTGCTTGAATTCTAATTTACACACAAAAAAGGACTTGACCTCGAATCATGGCTCATTCTCCGTTAAAACTATATTTATTTGCGCGTATTGGTGGAATCGATATAACTTATGCTTTCCGAACGCTGAAAAAGTATATCAACCAGACCTTTGCGCCCCAAATGATATAACTTTTGATCCGATTCGTACTATCGGCAGCATTGCGCTTCAGGCAGCCCGAAAAAAATAAAAAAACCTGCAAAAAACAATTGACATTAAGCAGGAGTGGCAATACAATATAACTGTTGGTTAGCACTCATAGAAAGTGAGTGCTAACAGATAAAAAGAGCAGCATACATGCGGAGTATCGCAGGTCAGGCTGCGCGTACAGGCTTGTAAGAAAATAATCTTAAATAAATCAGGAGGTAAGGAAATGAGCTTTGGAATCAAACCGCTGGGAGCTAGAGTAGCGATTAAGAAACTGGATGCTGAGGAGAAGACCGAGGGTGGCATCATCCTGACAGGATCTGCCCAGGAGAAGCCGCAGATGGCAGAGGTCGTAGCTGTTGGCCCTGGAACCAAGGACGAGGACATGGAGCTGAAGGTCGGAGATAAGGTAGTATTCAGCAAGTATGCGGGAACAGACGTCAAGTATGGCGGAGAAGAGTATACAATCATGAGCCAGAGCGACATCCTGGCAGTCGTAGAATAATCAGGGATATTTGGAGGTAAAGAGAAATGGCAAAAGACATCGTTTACGGCGAAGACGCAAGAAGAAAACTTCAGGCTGGCGTTGACAAGCTGGCTGATACAGTAAAGATCACACTGGGACCCAAGGGAAGAAACGTTCTGCTGAGCAAGTCCTACGGTTCTCCGCTCATCACGAACGACGGCGTTACCATCGCAAGAGAGATCGAGCTGGAAGATGCTGTAGAGAACATGGGCGCACAGCTTGTTAAGGAAGTTGCGACCAAGACAAACGACGTTGCGGGCGACGGAACAACCACAGCTACACTGCTGGCACAGGCAATCATCAGAGAAGGTTTCAAGAACCTGGCTGCAGGCGCTAATCCGATGGTTCTGAAGAGAGGAATCCAGGGAGCAGTCGACACAGCAGTAGAAGAGATCAAGAAGATCGCCAAGCCCGTTGAGACCCAGGAGAGCATCGCGCAGGTCGCAGCTGTTTCCGCAGCTGATGAGCAGATCGGCAAGCTGATCGCTGAGGCAATGGATAAGGTGGGCAAGGACGGCGTTATCACCGTAGAAGAGTCCAAGACACTGGGAACCACCATGGACGTTGTAGAAGGTATGCAGTTCGACAGAGGATACCTCTCTCCGTACATGGTAACAGATACAGATAAGATGGAAGCAGTTCTGGAGAATCCGTTCATCCTGCTGACAGATAAGAAGATCAGCAACATTCAGGATCTGCTGCCGCTGCTGGAGCAGGTTGTCAAGATGGGACGTCCGCTCCTGATCATCGCTGAGGATGTAGAGGGCGAGGCTCTGGCTACACTGGTAGTCAACAAGCTGCGCGGAACACTGAATGTCGTAGCAGTCAAGGCTCCGGGATTCGGCGACAGACGCAAGGCCATGATGGAAGATATCGCGATCCTGACCGGCGGCCAGGTAGTCAGCGAGGAACTGGGATACACACTGAAGGATGCTACGGTTGATCTGCTGGGCCAGGCTGGAACAGTCAAGGTTGACAAGGACAACACCACCATCGTAAACGGCGTCGGCGAGAAGGCAAACATCGAGGCAAGAGTCAGCGCTATCAAGACTCAGATCGAGGAGACCACATCCGACTTCGACAGAGAGAAGCTGCAGGAGAGACTTGCTAAGCTGGCCGGCGGCGTAGCTGTCATCAAGGTCGGAGCTGCTACAGAAACCGAGATGAAGGAGCGCAAGCTGAGAATCGAGGATGCCCTGAACGCAACCAAGGCTGCTGTTGAGGAAGGTATTGTTTCCGGAGGCGGCGTTGCCCTGTGCAACGCGATCCCGGCAGTCGCAGCATATGCTGAGAGTCTGTCCGGCGATGAGAAGACCGGCGCTGAGATCATCGTAAGAGCTCTGGAAGAGCCTGTAAGACAGATCGCTGAGAACGCTGGATTTGAAGGAAGCGTCGTCGTTGCAGAAGTCAAGAAGCAGAAGACAGGAATCGGCTTCAACGCGGCAACAGAAAAGTACGTTGACATGATCGCAGAAGGAATCGTTGACCCGGCTAAGGTTACGAGATCCGCGATCCAGAACGCTGCCAGCGTATCCTCCATGCTGCTGACCACAGAGGCTGGTGTTGTTGACATCAAGGAAGACAAACCGGCTCCGATGCCTGCAGGCGGCGGAATGGGCGGCATGGGCGGCATGATGTAATCGCCCCGGCGCATAATTCCAAATAGATAATAAGAAATGAGATGCCGGTCCGGATGAGAGATCACCCGGGCCGGCGTTTTTCTTTTGGGAACAAAGCCCTGGCCGGCCAAAATGCCGTATCCCGTTGGACAGGGCTTTGTTCCTGAGGTATAATAAATTCGTACATCATCGAAGGAGAATATGTTTGGATACCAAGGAAACAAATAAACGCAGGACAGCGCGTTTTATGGCAGCTGTCCTGGCAGCAGTGATGGCAGTGACGATGACAGCGGTGAGCGCGGGACCGGCCTGGGCAGCGGACAGCAAGAAAGCGGCAAAGAGCAGCGAGCTTGCGAAGATGGACATTGGCGCATCCACATCTTCGACGGCGGCGGTTTCGACCTATCAGACCAACCTGAAAGAGCCGGAGGTGTCGGCGGAGGGAGCCATCGTATTCTGTCCGGAAACGGGAGAGGTGCTCTACGGCAAGAATATCGACGAAAAGCTGGATCCCCTGAGCACGACCAAGGTCATGACCGTTTATCTCGTCATGAAACAGATAGAAAAAGGCAAGCTGAAACTGGACGACATGGTCACCGTGACCAAGGAAGATACCCAGGTCCCGGAAAGCAAGCTTTATCTGGAGGAAGGGGAGAAGATATCCGTCCGGAGTCTGATCTACGGGGCGATGCTGTATTCCGGCAATGACGCGGCGGCGGCCCTGGGTTCCAAGGTTGCGGGAAATAAAGCGGCATTTGCGAAGCTGATGAACAGTGAGGCTGCCAAGCTCGGGTGCATGAACACCACGTTTAAGAACGCAAACGGCCTGATCGTCAAGGGACTGAAGACCACGCCCCGTGATATGGCGCTGATCGCCAGGGCCTGCTTCAGCTACGAGTTCGTCCAGAAGGTCTGTCAGACGAAGAAATATAAGATCCCGCCCACAAATAAGTACGACCATTTCATCCAGGTGGAGCTGACCAACCCGTTTTTCAGCAAACAGGGCAATCTGAAGAAACCCTATGAGAAATACAACATCGTCGCAGGCAAGACGGGAACATGGGATATAGGGAATGCCTCGCTGCTGGAGATGGCGGAATATAAGAATAAACACATCATCACGGTGGTCATGAACGACCTGTTGGACCAGCGGTATCCGGATTCCGTGACGCTGATTGAGTACGGCCGGAAGGTGCTGGACGCCAAGGCGAAGGCGGAGGCGGACGCATCGAAAAGCGTCCAAACTGAGTCAGGCAGCTATCCATCGTTTATTGCCGATTCCAAGGCGGCGAAGCGCCTCGTAAAATGGGCGAACCGCCTTTCGGAGAATTCCACGGCAGCCATCCGCATTGCGGAATATGGTACAGACGGCGATGTGCTGCTGAAGTGGAGTAAGGTCAGCGGCGCCAGAGGATATAAGATCTTCCGCTCGGAAGGCGGAGCTTATAAGCTGATCGATACGATCAAGAGCGGGTCCAACACAGAATATGTGGACCGGACGGTGAAGAAGGATCACATCTATCATTATTATGTAAGAGGAACCGGCAGAGGCGGCGGCCTGATCCTTGATAATTAATGAGGGACAAAGGCGGAACAGGGCTTTGTTCCAGAAAATGCCCGAGGTTCCCATGATTTGCCCGCGCAATTCCGGGTTTCCCTTGCACTGCCGCGAAAAATAGCGTAAAATGAATTAATTTATATATAATTACAGACAGATTCGATCCCTGAGATCGTTATTAACCGTTAAATGGAGAGAGTTTAGCAGAAGGAGGATTTATGGCCCACTATTACGATGAACCGTCCAGGACATTCAACGAGTACCTGCTCGTGCCAGGTTACACATCCAAGGAGATGACGGTAGATCACGTATCACTGAAAACACCGGTAGTCAAATTCAGAAAGGGCGAGGAACCGGCGCTCAGCATGAACATTCCCCTGACGTCTGCCGTCATGCAGGCCGTTTCTGATGACACCATGGCCATTGCTCTTGCCAGAGAAGGCGGCATTTCTTTCATCTACGGTTCTCAGTCCGTAGAGAGCGAGGCGGAGATGATCCGCCGTGTCAAATCCTATAAATCCGGCTTCGTCAGAAGCGACAGCAACCTCCGTCCGGATCAGACCATGCAGGACGTGGTAGATCTGAAAGCAAGGAGCGGACATTCTACCATTGCTATTACGGAAGACGGAACGTCGGAGGGCAAGATGGTCGGTCTCGTTACGAGCCGTGACTACCGTGTCAGCCGCATGGATCCAAACACTAAGATCAGCGAGTTCATGACGCCCTTTGAGAAGCTGATCACCGCCAAGGACGGATGTACCCTCAGCGAGGCAAACAACATCCTCTGGGACAATAAACTGAACGCCGTTCCTGTCGTAGATGACGAACAGCGGCTGAAGTACTTCGTATTCCGCAAGGATTACGATGCGCATAAAGAGAACGTCAATGAGCTGCTGGACGCCCACAAGAGCTATGTGGTAGGCGCCGGCGTCAATACCCGTGACTACGAGGAGAGGATCCCGGCTGTTGTGGATGCGGGAGCGGACATCCTGTGCATCGACTCTTCCGAAGGATATTCCGAATGGCAGGCGGACACCCTGGCGTGGGTGCGCGAGCGCTACGGCGATACGGTCAAGATCGGCGCCGGAAACGTTGTCGATAAGGAAGGATTCTATTATCTTGCCGAGCACGGCGCGGACTTCGTCAAGATCGGCATCGGCGGCGGTTCCATCTGTATCACCCGTGAGCAGAAGGGTATCGGCCGCGGCCAGGCAACCGCAGTCATTGAGGTCGCCGCAGCGAGAGATGAATATTATGAGAGGACCGGTATCTACGTTCCGATCTGCTCCGACGGCGGAATCGTTTACGATTACCACATGACGCTGGCACTGGCTATGGGTGCGGACTTCCTGATGCTGGGAAGATATTTCGCCCGGTTCGACGAGTCCCCCACAAACAAGCTGAACATCGGCGGCAACTATGTTAAAGAGTACTGGGGCGAGGGTTCCAACCGCGCCCGCAACTGGCAGCGCTATGACCTGGGCGGCGACCCGCGGATGAAGTTTGAGGAAGGCGTAGACTCTTATGTTCCCTATGCTGGATCTCTTCATGACAATGTGAACCAGTCTCTGAACAAAGTCAAGTCGACCATGTGCAACTGCGGCGCTCTGACCATTCCGGATCTTCAGAAGAATGCCAAGCTGACGCTGGTATCGGCTACGTCCATCGTAGAGGGCGGCGCCCACGATGTCATCCTGAAGGATACGTCTCAGAACATTGTCAGATAGCAAATAGACGATAAATATTGGCCTGCCTGGTGCAGGCCGTTTTCAGCGGAGAGAATCAGAGGAGAAATCTATGGAAAAAGAACTGATCATCGTTCTGGATTGCGGCGGGCAGTATAATCAGCTCATTGCCCGGCGGGTTCGAGAATGCAATGTATACTGCGAGGTCCATCCTTCTGCGCTGCCCCTGCCGGAACTTCTGGCGAAGAATCCGAAGGGCATCATCCTGACCGGCGGTCCGAACAGTGTTTATGATCCGGAGTCCCAGCATTATAATCCGGAGCTTTTCACCAGCGGCATTCCCATCCTCGGGATATGCTACGGCGCGCAGCTCATGGCATGGACCATGGGAGGCAGGGTGGAAACGGCGCCTGTCAGTGAGTACGGCAAGACACTTGTTGATATAGAGTCGAACGGGGCTTTGTTCGGGAAGCTCCCGGCACAGACCACCTGCTGGATGAGCCATACAGACTATATTTCCCAGCCCCCCGCCGGGTTCCTGACTACGGCAAGCACGCCGGTGTGCCCGGTGGCGGCTATGGAAGATCCGGACCGGAAGCTCTACGCGGTCCAGTTCCATCCGGAAGTGACCCACACAGAGTACGGCCGTGAAGTGCTGGAGGCATTCGTCCTCGGCGCCTGCGGCTGCAGCGGAGACTGGCGCATGGATGATTTCGCGGAGCGGACGATCGAGGAGATCCGGGCGAAGGTCGGTGACGGCCGGGCGCTGTGCGCATTGTCCGGCGGAGTGGATTCGTCCGTTGCTGCGGTTCTTATGAGCCGGGCCATCGGCAAACAGCTGACCTGCGTGTTCGTAGACCACGGCCTGCTCCGGAAAGACGAAGGCAAGATGGTGGACGCGGTGTTCGGACCGGAGGGTCCCTATGACCTGAATTTCGTCCACGTTGACGCCCGGGACCGGTTCTACAGCAAGCTGGAGGGCGTGACGGAACCGGAGGAAAAGCGCCACATCATCGGCGAGGAGTTCATCCGGGTATTTGAAGAAGAAGCGAAGAAGATTGGCAAGGTGGATTATCTCGTCCAGGGCACGATCTATCCCGACGTGATCGAGAGCGGCCTTGGCAAGTCCGCTGTCATCAAATCCCACCATAACGTAGGCGGTCTGCCGTATCACGTGGATTTCCGCGAGATCATTGAGCCCCTGCGCATGCTGTTCAAGGATGAGGTCCGCAAGGTGGGCCTGACCCTGGGCATCCCGGAGGAACTGGTATACCGGCAGCCCTTCCCGGGTCCGGGGCTTGGCATCCGCATTATCGGGGACATCACGGAGGACAAAGTCAAGATCGTTCAGGAGGCGGACGCGATTTACCGTGAAGAGGTGGATCAGGAGATGCGCCGTTACCGCGAGGCTCATGACGGCCAGTTCCCCGCATGGCGGCCGAACCAGTATTTCGCTGCGCTGACGAACATGCGCTCCGTAGGCGTCATGGGGGATTTCCGCACGTATGATTATGCCGTCGCACTCCGGGCCGTCACCACCGATGACTTTATGACCGCGGAGTCTGCGCCCATCCCCTGGGATGTGCTCCAGCGCTGCATGAACCGCATCGTCAACGAGGTCACCGGCGTCAACCGCGTATGCTACGACCTGACCTCCAAACCGCCAGGGACTATAGAATGGGAATAGTGCCCCGGGGCTTTTAATGCGGATAATGCGTTGAAATTTCAATGCGTTGAGGGTTCGGCAGAATGTGCGTGCTACTAAAATGATTCTAGAATAACTGGACTCAGAAGAATAATGCGAACCACATGGAATACATGGACGGTTCGCAT
>OMXT01000079.1 GCA_900315125.1 uncultured Eubacteriales bacterium | reverse complement strand
GAATCTTTCGACATCGAAGAAAACTCAAGCAACAAAGAAAAACTTCGGCATAGTTTTTTCTTCGGCATAGTCCGTAAGGATTACAGGGAAAAGCCTGTTAAGGGGCGCATCGCCATCTCCTGTCAGGCCTATGACATGTTCGCCCGGATCGATATTTCTGATACCGGGCCGGGCATTTCCGAAGAAGAGGTGCCGAAAATATTCGAGCGTTTCTACCGGTCACCGAAAGCGTCGCAGAAGGATGGTGTGGGACTGGGTCTGTTCCTGGCCCGGGAGATCATCGCGGCGGAAGGCGGATATATCAAAGTCTCATCTGCCCCGGGGCGCGGCTCCGTGTTTTCCGTATTCCTGCCCCGGTCATAGCCCGGTCACAGCGCCGGTTTCGGCCCCGGCCGAAGATTCTTACAGAACTGTAAGATTTGATCGTCCTCTGGAAAGAAGCAGGAAAGATTATTGTGAGAGAATCAGTATGGTGTCAGAGCGACACTGTACTGATTTTTTATGGAGGTGGAAAATGGGAATTGTAGAAGCCAGGGGTCTTGAGAAGATCTATGGAAAAGGAGAAAATGCCGTCCATGCGCTGCAGGGAGTCGACATCTCCGTGGAACGGGGCGAGTTCGCCGCGGTCGTAGGAACATCGGGGAGCGGCAAGTCCACGCTCCTTCATATGCTGGGCGGACTGGATCGGCCTACGGCAGGTCAGGTCTTTGTTGATGGAAAAGATATATTTTCCCTGAAGGAGGAGGCGCTGACCATATTCCGGCGGCGGAAGATCGGATTCGTTTTTCAGGCGTATAACCTGGTGCCGACGCTGAATGTGTATGAAAATATCGTTCTCCCTGTGGAGCTGGACGGAGGCAGTGTGAACAAAGATTACATCGACAGGATCATCCATACGCTGGGACTGTCTCAGCGGCTGGGCGCCATGCCGAACCAGCTCTCCGGGGGCCAGCAGCAGCGTGTAGCCATCGCCCGGGCGCTGTCCGCGGCGCCGGCCGTCATTCTGGCGGATGAACCCACCGGAAATCTGGACTCCCGGACGAGCCAGGATGTGATGGGACTGCTGAAACTTACGGGACAGCAGTACGGGCAGACCATCGTCATGATCACCCATAATGAGGAGATCGCGCAGATGGCGGACCACATCATCCGCATCGAGGACGGCCGTGTCGTTTCAGAAAGCGGGGCGAGGTCATGAATGTAGAAAATCGCAGATGCATCCGCAGATTAGCGCTCAGGTCATTCCGTTACGCGGGCCGGAGAAACCTGGTAGCAGTGGGGGCGGTCGCCCTTACGGCGATGCTTTTTACGGCGATATTCACCTGTTCCATGTCCGCGTATAAAAGCTTTCAGTTGTTCCAGGCGAAGCTGAACTGGCGCGCCGCCAGCGGCAGTATATTTTCAAATCTCAGTCCGGAGACAGCAGCGGGCATGCTGGCAATGCTGGCGCTGATCTGCGTTTCGGGTTATCTCGTTATTTATAATGTCTTCCGGATCTCTGTGGGATCCGATGTGCGGTATTACGGCCTGCTGAAGACCATCGGCGTCACGCCCCGTCAGCTGAGGCGCATCATCCGGAAGGAAAGCGATATCGTCTGGCTGATGGGGCTTCCCATCGGACTGTTGGGCGGCTACGGCGTCGGCGCGCTGATATCGCCGGGTATGGTCCGGACCATCAACAGTATGGTAGATACGGTGAGCATCAGTTTCTCCCCGTGGATCTTTCTTCTGGCGGCGGTGTTTACGTGGATCACGGTACGGATCTCCTGCATGCGCCCGGCCAGGCTGGCTGCCCGTGTATCGCCGGTGGAATCCGTCCGCTATATGGATCTGGATGAACGGTCCGGGAAGAAGCGGCATCGTCACAGCCATCGCAGGCTCAGCGCGTTCCGCATGGCGGCGGCTTCTGTGACGGAGAAGAAGGGCCGGACCGCTGTCATACTGATCTCTCTGGCGCTTTCCATCGTGCTCTTCAGCATGCTGGTGATCATCGTCCGGGGCTTCGACGCGGAGACATACCTCAGGAGCAACTGCTGCGCGGATTTCGTCATCGGAACCAGTGATTATTTCCAGTCCGACGCGGATATGAGCCCGGCGCTCCCCGGGAAAGTGCAGACGCAGCTGACCCAGCTTACGAAGGAGATCCGGACAAAGAATTACGGAAGTGCGTATACGATCAGCAATGATCAGAAGATGTATACCTGGATGGACAGGAAGACCTGGAAGAAGATCTCGGAATCGAAAGGCGAAACGCCGGATGACAGAAAGGCGGCCTGGGAACACGCTCCCGTCCGCGGAGACCTCCTGGGGAATGAGACGCTGATTGAAGCTCTGGATCCGGCACTTTTCGGGAAGCTCCGCGTCGTGAAGGGGAATCTCTCCGGCGTGAGGGATCCGGGAAGTCACGAGGTCGCTATTGTTATCGATGAGGATGATGAAGGCGTGCCGGTGGACATGGACACCCTTCCGGCAATCGGGTCGAAATTGAATGTGACGTATACAACAAAGTCCGGGTCGGGCCGCGGTTCCAGAGATCTCACGTATACAGTGGCCGCCTATGTGGCGGTTCCCTCGCAGATGAGTCTTCGATTCGACGAAGCGGCATACCGGATGATCATGCCGGAAGAAATGCTGAAATTGGACAGCGGCAGGGACGGAAAAATGATCTTCTCTCTGTTCGACACAGCAGATAAGGCCAGTACAGCGAAGGCGGAGAAGCGCATCGGGAAGATCGTGCAGGGTAATAGGAATATCAAGTACGAGAGCCGCAGGAATATTCGCCGGGAGTTCGATTCCTACCGGAATATGTACCTGTATGTCGGCGGTCTGCTCTGCATCGTTATCGCTCTGATCGGAACGCTGAATTTCTTCAATGTGATCCTGACGGGGATCCTGTCCAGGAAAAAGGAATTCGCGGTGCTCCAGGCGGTGGGCATGACGAACCGGCAGCTCCGGAAAATGCTGACCATGGAGGGAATGATGTACACCATCGGCGCTGTGATCCTGGCCGCGGCGGTTCTCCTGGCTGTCTACGCGCCGGTCAGCAGCGCGATGCGCAGCATGATCTTCTATCTCGATCCGCATTTTACCGTTCTGCCTCTGGCAGCGGCGGTCCCGGTCTGCCTTCTTCTCGGCTGGTGCATTCCCCGGGCAGTTTATCGAAGCTCGATGAAAGAGAGCATCGTGGACAGGATCCGGGAGGGATCCGCGGCGTGATTAGATTCGGTATTGACTTTTTGCGGGAATATGCATGAAAAAGGTCAATAGAAACCCGAGACCAGCCTCGGAATCGGCGGCTCCGTCTTTCTGCCTCTGGGCAGAAGGCGGCAGTCGCTGAATTTGTGCGTGGAAAAAATGCGGATTCCGCAAAAATTTCAGATATACGGTTGCTGCGTACATACTGCCATGCTATAATTATTCGTGAAAAAAATGCGGATTCCGCAAAAAACCGAGGAATGTATCGATGCAGTACGAGAGAAAACAGTACATGGATCAACTGATCCGGAAAAAAGATAATGGAAGAGTGAAGGTCATTACCGGGCTCAGGCGCAGCGGCAAGTCGTATCTCCTGTTCAATCTGTACCGGACGTATTTACTGCGTACCGGTATCAGTGAAGACCAGATCATCGCTCTGGCACTGGATGAGATCGATAATGCGAAGTACCGCAACCCGTTTGAACTGAATAAGTATATCAAAGAACGCATGACGGAACGCAGTAAACGTTACTATGTGTTCATCGATGAGATCCAGTTCGTGACGGAGGTACAGAATCCTTATGTCAATG
The DNA here is from genome assembly GCA_900315125.1 of uncultured Eubacteriales bacterium. Classification (GTDB taxonomy): domain Bacteria; phylum Bacillota; class Clostridia; order Peptostreptococcales; family Anaerovoracaceae; genus Aminicella. The sequence continues at coordinate 1,383 of OMXT01000079.1, read as the reverse complement.
ATCCGAATGAAATGATTACTTTTATTGACGTCGTGCTTGGTCTGATGAAGATTCCGAATGCGGATATCTATGTAACAGGAAGCAATTCCAAGATGCTTTCTACGGACATCCTGACGCAGTTTCGTGACAGGGGAGACGAGATCCGCGTAAATCCTCTTTCGTTTGCGGAAGTCTGTGAAAACTATCAGGGAGATAAACGGGGAGCCTGGCGGGACTACTACACGTACGGCGGAATGCCACGGGTATGGGCGATGGAATCCCACGAGGAGAGAAGCCGTTACCTTCGCGATCTTTTCGATCGAACATACATTAGAGATGTGCTGGAACGGCACCAGATAAAAAATAACCATGAGGTCCTGGAGATCCTGCTTAATGTATTGGCTTCCGGGACAGGATCTTTGACCAATCCCAGCCGGCTCTCGAACACGTTTGCCAGCGAAAGGCAGATGAAGGTCTCACCAGATACGATCAATACGTATATCGGATATTTTGCGGAGGCGTATCTGATCCAAAAGGCGGAACGCTATGATATTAAAGGCAGAAAGTACATCAGAACACCGGTTAAATATTATTACACCGATCCGGGGCTGAGAAATGCGAGACTGGGCTTCCGGCAGCTGGAAGAGACTCACCTGATGGAAAACATTCTTTATAATGACCTTATCCGGCGCGGTTATGATGTGGATGTCGGGGTCATCGAACAGAATGTTCAGGATGAAAACGGAAAAAAGATACGTAAGCAGCTGGAAGTAGACTTCGTGGTAAACAGAGGAAGTGAGAGATATTATATCCAGTCGGCATTATCCATAGAAGATCCGGAGAAGAAAGAGCAGGAGATCGCTTCGCTGGTCAGGATACCGGATTCTTTCCGGAAAGTGGTGGTCGTAAGGGACTATATCAAGCCCTGGGTCGACGAAAACGGTATTCAATATATCGGCATAGAGGACTTTCTGCTGGACGAAGACATACTCTCACGCTAGCCTGTTCTTTGCGGCCATTGGGGAGTGAAAGATAACACTGGCAACACTTTGGCAACAGAAGATCAGCAAGCCGGCACAGATAATAAACTGGGCACAGCCAGCGCACAGAGAAACACGAAACTTAAGCAAATATCGTTAAATTCAGCGCCGGTTTTATAGAGCGTGAATAACGCAAATCCCAGTTTGTAAGTGAATAATTACATTGCCGGAGGGCTGATCAATTTGGATCATTTCTCCGGTATTTTTTATGCCCTGAGTAAGGGGATCCATGTCGTGCAGGAACGGTCTCTGAGAGGGAGAATATTAAAAACGGTGGAAATCCTTATAAATCAAGGCTTAATAGTGACAAGTAACTATTTTGTCGCAGAGAACGGTGTGACCCGAAGGTCACGCCGTTTTTCTG
>OMXT01000055.1 GCA_900315125.1 uncultured Eubacteriales bacterium | reverse complement strand
GTTTTAGCCAAACATCATTATACTTGAAGATTAAGCTCTTGGCTCTTTTTATTTTTCTAATTTACACCATTATACAGGCATAACCTCCTGATGATCTGCCCGCAATTCTTCAAAGCTCAGATTCTGCCCTTCAAGAATAAGTCTGGTAAGTTCCAGCTGATCCACCTCTATTGTTGCCGTATCATTTCTTTTATAGGCTTTTGCCTTATATAAATAGGGCTTTTTCTGTCCAGGGTAGACCTCAAGAGTGACTGTACGGCCTTTATCGGTTACGGACAGTGTATAATCGGGCTGAGGCGTGATACTGTCGTTGATCCGGTTTTCAATATCCAGTTTCTGCTGCTCCGGAATATCCAGCGGAGAAATATTTCCATCATCGGAAATTCCAAAAATTATTTTTCCTCCATCATAATTTGCAAATGCACTGACCGTCTTCAAAAATGTATTCGTAATTTTTTCTTTCAATTCTAATTGACGACTCTCTCTCACTTTCGGTCTCCGTTTCTTATCTGCTTGTATTCATTCTAACCGATAGTAAGCATAAATTCAATCGAAAATATTTTTCGTTTGAATTTGCATTCGCAATAAACCGTAATTTATAGCGATTTAACTATTGATACAGCCTGGTCTCCTTATATCTGAGATTGACTGCCGCGTCATCGCCGATCTGGACCTGCACCATGCCGGTATACCTCAGAACCCGGCATTCCCGGATCCGCACATTGTTTTCTACGATGTATACCCGATCTCCCTGTTGATATCTTGCCATTATCGAATCATCCCCTTCTTTATTTCACATTACACGGCAGCGCAGCTTTTGCTATGGAAATCTCGCCAGCACTTCCTTGGTCGCTTCAATGGTTTCTTCAATATCATCGATGGGCTTTATCCATTCCGTGCTGAGGATAATACTGGCGGACCTCCTCGCGAACCAGGTCTTTGTTCATGCGGATCCGCGGCGCTATGGATGCCGCCTGCCACTCGACCCACTCTTCCGGCGTCCTTCGGCACTTCACCTGGTATCCCTGGTCCGCTTCACAGCATGCTGCGGTCTCTTCCTCCCGTCCCAGAAGCCTCCTCATGCGGAAGTAGCCGCCGTGCATGACAATGTGGACCGCCTCATGGATCATCGTCTCCACGCGGCGATTATACATCCAGCTTTCGCTGAGACGGTAATTAAGCAAAACCTCGTTCTCCCGGACCATCTCATGGCTTGGATTCCTCCCTCTGCCGTCACATACCGTCGCCCAGTGAGGGCTGAAATATGTGACGCCGAGTATCTCCCTCGGGAGCATGGCGTACCGGCACTGGATCCCCAGCTTCTCATAAATCTCATCCACAGAAAGAGCATGGGGATCCTTCAGTGCCCCGGGACAATATTTCTTCAAAAACCATTCCGCCGCATGATCCAGCCCTTTCTTATTCAGTGTTTCTGCTCTCGTAGAATGACTGAAAATAGATCTGGTTGCCTGTCGCTGAATTGACCGGTATACTGTCACATGAGATCAAAAAAGAAAGGAGACCCCAGAGCCTCTCAACCAAAGATCCTCCAGGGTCATGATAAATATATCATGGTAAGTATATCAGAATATCAGCTTGTTGACCATAGTGTTTTTAGTCGAGAGCTGCGAATACATTTGTCCCATCTGTCAGAAAGGGAAGCTCCGCTACCGGGATCAGTGCAACAGGATCCGCCTGTTCCGGGTCCGGCAGTTGCTTACTTCCTTTTCTAATTTACAAGGCTCTCAAACCCTTATCGCCCCCAGTGGCATACCCTTCGAGCTTACTTCCTTTTCTAATTTACAAGGCTCTCAAACCTGTTGCGTCCGCCATCGGCAGGCGCGCCGGCTTACTTCCTTTTCTAATTTACAAGGCTCTCAAACGGGATGGTTTATCAGTGGGCGTGCTCCCGAGCTTACTTCCTTTTCTAATTTACAAGGCTCTCAAACCCTTCCTGTGCAGTATCCTCTGCTCTTTCTGCTTACTTCCTTTTCTAATTTACAAGGCTCTCAAACCTCCGTTACTTCCTCACGATGCGCGGTAATGCTTACTTCCTTTTCTAATTTACAAGGCTCTCAAACGGTCAGGCTCGATTCATATTCTGCAAAAGAGCTTACTTCCTTTTCTAATTTACAAGGCTCTCAAACCCGGCTCCCCATATTGGCCCTGTCGGTCATGCTTACTTCCTTTTCTAATTTACAAGGCTCTCAAACCTGATTCCGTCCTTGCTGTAACCTGTATTTGCTTACTTCCTTTTCTAATTTACAAGGCTCTCAAACCATGAGGTAGGCGATATACTCGCCTGCTGAGCTTACTTCCTTTTCTAATTTACAAGGCTCTCAAACTGATGGACGAGGTGGATAAGTACCCGGGAGGCTTACTTCCTTTTCTAATTTACAAGGCTCTCAAACCCGGGCCTTCCACCGCGCGGCGGACGGCAGGCTTACTTCCTTTTCTAATTTACAAGGCTCTCAAGGCTGACATGAAGATAACGAACACGGATACCGTATCGTAATGGGGCAGAAGGGCGATGGCGTAGGGTATGTAGACCACCGGCGGTATCAGCTTGATAAATGTGGTAATGTAATTCAGGCTGCTTCCCAGGGACTTGCTCATGCCCGCCAGAGAACCCAGGACCAGGCCCAGGACTAACGCTGTAAGGTATCCTTTCGCCATGGTCTTTATGGAACTCATCACATCTCCGGGCAGACGGCTGTCGCTGAGGAGCTGGCGGAAGACCACTTCCGGCGAAGGGAAGAGACTCTCCGTAAGGATGTTGAACTTCGCTGTTAACAAAGCCCAGACCAGCAGTACTGCCAGAATCGTACCGATAATGCTCTTCGCTGTAATGTAGATCTTTTCTCTGTAGGCGAATACCGTCACCGCCAGGAATATCACCGCCAGGATGGTAGCCAGCGTCATGGTGTAAACCGCCACGCCGCCGTGATCCCCTTTGGTCTTATCCGGAAGGAACTGGATGATCCACAGGACCAGATACAAAACGCTGGTCCCGTTGACGATCCTTCGGACCGTCCAACTCCCCCTGTCTTTTTTTATACTGCTGTCACTCATCTTCTCTTCCCTTCTGTCCCTTCTATTCCTTTCTATTACCTTTTATTTCTTGTAAACGGCTGTCTTGTGATATTTTTTCAGGCTCTTATAGTACTTGTTGTCCGGATTCTCCTTGATCAGTGAGTCAAGGGCGCTGACATAAATATCGTTGTTCACGGACTTGGTCACATCGAAGTCTTTGTCGATGTATCCCAGCTCCTTCATCGCCTTGTACAGGGTGACTGTCTTGGCCTCGTCCGGATCCGGATTATTGATAGAGTGGTTGTAGATGTCCTTGGTCAGGATGTCTTTGTCGATGTCCAGATACTTCAGCGCGTCCTTTATGGAGCCTTCGTGGTCATTCTCCAGGAACTCGCCGGCCCGAATCATGGCTCTTGTAAATGCCTCGTAAGTCTCGGGATTTTCTTTGACCTTCTTTGACAAAGCCACGTCTCGGCAGCAGATCGGATGGTCGAAGTAATCGATCTCGTCGCAGTAGATCAGGGGAACATAGCCTTCGTCAATGGCCTTCTGCCGGAATGGCGCATACACCGCGGCTGCGTCTACATCCTTGCTTTTCAGCGCGTTATAGGCGTCGGTACCGCTGTCCGCTGTTACGATATTTACATCCTTGTCCAGATCCAGACCCGCTTCCTTCAGCGCGATACGGAACTCCACATCATATGTGCTGTTTGCCTGGAGAACGATGGTTTTTCCCTTCAGCAGCTTCAGATTCTTATGATAATCTTTTTCCTTCAGGCCCTTCACTACAGAAGGATCGACAACCAGCGCATGGCCGTCGCTCATGACGCCGCCGATGGATGTCACCTCGTGACCCTCGCCGATGTATTTAATCAGATTCGTGGCGTTGATTGGAGCCACATCCAGTTTGCCGGCCTCCAGCGCCGCCAGCTCCTCGGTGTTGTTGTTATATTGAGTAAGTGTCACATCCAGTCCCTCATCCTTGAAGAATCCTTCTTCATAAGCGATGAAGTAGAGGATGTGCCCGGTAGCCGGCAGATGGCCTATATTGAATTTCGTCAGCTTGCCCGAGGCGGATGACGACGATGATGTATCTGAGCTGCTCCCGCAGGCTGCCATTCCTGTGACGATCAGCGCGGCGCTCACCAGCAGCGCCAGTATCTTTCTTCTTTTATTCTTACTCTTCTTACTCATTTGTCCTTCTTTCTGTCCAGTTCTTCTGTATGTTCCATGCTAAACGCTCTATGGTTAACTGACATAATGCAGACTGTTAATTGCATAAAAATAGGAAGTTGTATATAATCTTCCGAAATCTCACTCATGATCATTCTGCCGCGCCGTCACATTCGCTGTGCCCGGCATTCGCTGACACGGAGATTTCGTCTCGCCTGCATACACATGGTACAACACCAGTAATTACAACATATTCCTGTCATTGTTCTTTCCCCCTTTCTGTGTTTACTCTTTCGATATTCCTACTATACAACTATGTTTTAACTCTGTCTAATACATCGTTGCTATATTTGGTTATCACTTATATTTATACCTTGCGTCACTTCAGTCCCCGCTCCTTGCCGCGAGAATATAATGGATGTTTTCATATGCTTCCATACCGTCCGACCTGCCTTCGAAGAACTGCTTCTGAAGGTCCTCCGGGTCCAGCAGCTGCAGAATGCTGAATCCATGTCTGGACAGCGCCCGGGCAAGTTCCGACTCAGAGTAGCCGTGGCACATCTTCTCCCCCAGATAGGCGGTGAGCTGAGACAGTGTCCGCACCCTTTCCGACCGCTCCGGCCGGAACGTGGTATCATCCGGAAAGTCGAAAGCCAGCTGGCTGCCTGCTTCCGTCAGTACCCCGATCCTCTCCAGGGTATTCTCGAACATGGGCAGCGTCAGGTAGTATGTCACTCCCAGGATCACGAAGAAGGAAGGTCTGTCTTTCTCATAGCCTGCCCTGACCAGTTCTTCCGCCATGTCGTCCTTCGAAAAATCGACCGGGACATAGTGCACGTTGGCTGGGATGTTCCACTCCAGTGTCTCGATCCGCTCCATCTTATATTTCTGTGTGTCCGGATGATCCAGCTCGTAGACCTCTATATCCGGATTTGTATTGCGGAAAGCGAAGGTATCCATCCCCGCCCCGCAGATAACATACTGGCATCCGCCGTGCTCCTCCGCGAACTGTTCCAGCTCATCCTCCGCCAAAGCTGCCCGAAACAGGGGGATCGGCGACAGATATCTGTTGATTTGCTTCAGTATGCACTGGCTGTCAAAGGCGCATGCTGGATCGAAAAGTTCCGGCCGGTACGCGTTCTGGATCAGCTGCCCGGTCCTCTCATAGTCCTGCCATCCCATCATGTCGAATGCCAGATAATCGTCGAATATCCTGTCCTTTCCTTTGTTAGAGTGAAAAGCTCTGGCGAAGGAGCAGAGTTTGGCTGTAGCGCTTTCCATGTGTGTGATCATAATTTCCCCTTTCTGTTCCGTGGAATCCCGATTACCATTTGCAGATAAACAAAATCCCGCCTGTTCCAATCTACTCAGCCAGCAGTCTTAAAACAGGCGGGATCTCTAATAATCCGATTTTTATCGCTGTATGTCCTACGCAGAGAATCGCTTCCGCACAGGATCGTGCCAGCCGCCTGTATCACTGAGACAGCAACAGAGGCAGCTTCCGAATTCGGCACTACGTACAGCACAAGAAACAGCCGGGCGGACCTGTTCTGCCCCAGCTGCCGTGTTTCTGCCATACATATTTTTCATGTTAATATTCATTGTGTGCGCCTCTCGGAATGCGTTTTTCTCTTATACGTTTATTCAGTAATCACTATTTACATATCATTTAAATAGGATTATATCACAAAAAATGTTCATGTCAATAGAATTTTTCGAATATTCACTTCAGCTCCCTCACAGGATCAACAGGCGCCTGACTATTTCTGGCTGTTTTCCAGAATCTTTACTGCTGTGCCGTAAACCAGCGCTTCTACTGCCGTTCCCTGCATCAGTTCAGATATCTGGAACCGGATATTAAGGATAGCGTCCGCGTCAAGTTTCGATGCCTCCTCCACCATTCTCCGGACTGCAACATCCCGGGCATCGTTCAGCATCTCCGTATATCCCCGGATCTCGCCGCCGACGATCGTTTTAAACCCGGCTCCGATATCCTTACCGATATGTTTTGACTGAACGGTGTTTCCTTTTACTACTCCAAGATCTCTGAATTTCCTGTCCTGGAGATGATCCAATGTTGTCAGTATCATTAGTAGTACCTCCTTACAGATCCCAGTATATCATAAACAGGAAGGTATAAACTGTAAGATTCCAATGACGAAGCGCAAATCCCCGTTTATGTAGACCCAATTTCTACGCAAATCCCCGTTTATAATTTTTTGTTCGTTGGTTTTCCAATTTATTCATTTTATCGAACTCAGTCCAACAAGGCTATTCTTCCAGCCTTGCAAGCGCCCGATAAGCTTTGCCTCGCGTTTCTTCTGCTGAGTAGCGTTCAGCTTATCCGGTGTGCGGACTACGACGGTGCCGTCAACGGTGTGCGAACCATTAGAAAGAATGGTGCCGTCAAACGTCCTAAGATATGTATTCCTCTCCTCTATCTGCTCCTGCTGTCCTCCACTTCCACGGTCAGCTGCGCGCCGTCGTTGGTGCACAAAGCATAGGTGCTTACGCTATAGCCGTCAGAATCATCCTCAGCGATCATAGCACAGCCCGGGGGACCGCCGGATGTGTCTTTATAGTACCAGCATTCAAAGCCTGCTTTCTCCAGTTTTTTCGCATATGAAGCAACCGAATCCGCCGCTGTATCCGGGTCTACCTGATAGATATAAGTGTAGGTGATGGTGCCGCTGTAATTTTCCCTGGCATAATCGCTGTCTGCGAGATAATCCGGGTCTATGAACTCGTAGACGATTTCTGCTGAGTGATCGCAGGAACTATAGTCGGTCACGCCTTTGCAATAAGGGTAGAAAGGACCGCCAACCAGAGATGAATAGTTAGCCATGTAATAAACAAAGCCAGCTATGGCCGCTATCACAAGAAGTGTAATCACGACTTTCCTGCTGACATGGATATGAGATCCTCCTCCAGGGCTGCCGCCGCCTCCGGATCCGCCGCTGCTCCTGAATATGCCGTCAAGAACGGCGAACTCCCCGCCGTCCAGCATGCCGTTACCATTGAAATCAAAAGGATCCATCGTCTGCTTCCTCCAAACTGCATAAACAAATAAATAATCCAGCGCATATTCAGGTAACCTGCTGTACTGCGATACGCTGGTTATTTCTATCCGCTGATTATATGATATCAGAGATTGCAGCTCCTCAGAGCAGGAATCTGGCATTTTCTTTATTTCTTCCGGAGGTAACTGTATTCGAAGATCGGAGTGATGCTCCTGCCGCCCACCACCGCGGCGAGTTGTTCCGTTCTTTCCACTTTTATTTTCACAGATAGGAGTAATAATATTAGGGAGCAGGTTTTGCATGCTCATAAGACGAAAACGAGCCGGGAAGGCTTTGTTCCCGGATTAATAAATGCGGAGGTCAGGCATGAGAAAATTATCAGACAGAACAGCAGATTTTACGGATTCCGTCATTCAGCGGATGACTAGGGTCTCCAACAAATACGGTGCAGTGAACCTGTCCCAGGGATTTCCGGACTTCGAACCGCCGCGGGCGATCCTGGATCGGCTGAAAGAGACGGCGGACGAGGATGTCCACCAGTATTCTATCACCTGGGGCGCGCAGGATATCCGGGAGGCGCTGGCTGCCAAGGAATCCCATTACATGGGGATGTCCATCGATGCGGATTCTGAACTCGTGATCACCTGCGGGAGCACGGAGGCCATGATGGCGGCCATGATGACGGTCTGCAACCCCGGGGATCGGGTGGCGATCTTCTCGCCTTTCTACGAAAACTACGGAGCAGATACGATCCTGTCCGGAGCAGAGCCCATATATGTGCCGCTGATCCCGCCGGATTTCCATTTTGACGCGGATGTGCTGGAGCAGGCGTTCCGGGACGGAGCCAAGGCGCTGATCCTCTGCAACCCGTCGAACCCCAGCGGCAAGGTGTTTTCGCTGGAGGAACTGACGGTCATCGCTGATCTCGCAAAAAAATACGATGCGTACGTCGTTACCGATGAAGTCTACGAACACATCGTCTATGATCCTTATAAGATGATCTATATCGCGGCGCTGCCGGGCATGCGGGAGCGGACGATCTGCTGCGGATCCCTATCCAAGACCTACTCCATCACCGGCTGGCGCCTGGGGTATACCATCGCGCCGCCGGAGATCACAGACCGGATCCGAAAGGTCCATGATTTTCTCACCGTCGGCGCAGCGGCGCCTCTTCAAGCCGCGGTGGTTCCGGGACTGCACTTTGGACAGGATTATTATGATGCGCTGAAGGACACCTACACCCATAAGCGCAACCTGTTCTGCGACGGGTTGGAATCGGCCGGCCTCACCATCACCCGTCCCCAGGGCGCCTATTATGTCATGGCGGACATCAGCGAATGGGGATACGAAAGTGATCTTCAGTTCTGCTATGACCTTGCAGAGAAAGTGGGCGTCGGCGCAGTCCCCGGATCCAGCTTCTTCCACGAGCCGGTTAACCATCTGATCCGGTTCCATTTCGCGAAGAAGGACGAGACGCTGAATGCGGCTCTGGACCGGCTTCAGGATATTCGCCGGAAGATGTAAACCTTTCCTGCGTCTTTATAAAGACAGTAATAGCATAGCGGCAGTTAAAAATCGCTTTGAGAATATCGGACGGTAATAACAATTACTGTCTGATTCTCAATACGATAAACAATGGTAAAATTCTTTATGAATAACTGCCGATATCCTTGATCACCATAGTATCCGACTCTTCTTTTCGCACCCCTCTCGGGCATATCTTCCAGAGAGAGAATCGCTTCTTCTAATAAGCCAGCGAGGTGCTTCGCTGTTTCGGGAGCATGGAATTCTTCTCTGATGTATTCATATATTTCATCCATTTCACGATAAGCCTGCGGAGCAATATATACATCATACTTATCCAAAATGCTTTCTCCTGAGTTCCTTTAGCGCAGATCTTGCCTCTATCGGCTTTGCACCAGCGGCAAGTTCCGCCTCAGAAGAAGTAATTGCCCTGTCAATTGCATTCGATCCAATAAGCCGCTCGTAAGTTTCCATACTCATCACAACGAGATCCCCATAACCCTGCTTGGTGATAAACAGGGGCTCTGCGGATTCATGACATAACTTTGATATCTCATTAGTATTTCGTAATTCTTTAATCGGTACGATCTGTGGCATATGTTTCACCTCCCGATCTGATTATAGCATAGTTATGTCGCATTTCAGAACATTATAATGCTCAATTTTCTCACATTCCCCTATATTAAATACTTTGAGGGACACAGCTTACTTTCATTGCCGCGATGATATCCATGAATCACCCGGATCCGGTATACACTGTCCGGCGCGCCATCGATGATGCCGGTAAGCATTGCGATTGCTTCATCTAGCCTCAGTCCATGCAGATCGACTTCTGTTATCGGATCGTACTTCATCTTTATCCTTCTTCCACCCCATCTCTTTTGGCCTCTCAAAGTTAACTTCAACTGTGGGATCGGACGACGGATTAAGCACCTGCGTATGCACGATTTCTGCACCATCTGGAAATTTCATATATTCATAGACCATATTAACAACTCCTATCATTTCTCATATTAATAATCAGAAATATAATCGCTGGATCCTCTAAGCAGATCTTCATTACTGCTCCGAATATGTGCCGTCCGGAAAATACTGACAGAATACTTTCTGTGTCTCTTCCATGGAATCATCGGTATATGCGCAGACCGTCACATCGATGGGATAGCCTGGGTGCTCCTGAACAAAGTCCCGGTATGCCCGGCAGCACTGCGTATTTATCAATCCTGCTTTTTCGGCTTGACCATTTTGTGTCCCGTGATCATGCACATTACCATGGAAACCAGCGCGATGCACGCCCAAAATTCGTGTTTTTTCAGCATTATTCATAACCTCCTGTCCCTGACGCATATATCAGTTTAATATCCTTAACTTAATATATACCAACTATACCATAATCCGGCCTGGATTGCATCCGGAAATTCACATTCTGCCCTCCCGTCCGGTTTCTCCACTGCTCGCTCACTCGTCTCCTGCCGGTCCGCGTTCCCCGCTCTGCAGCTCCAGAAACTGTAAAAGCAGCTCTGTATTCAGGCGTTCGACAGGGTCGTCAAGGTCCAGGGTGATAATCTCCGAAAGTTTATCCAGCCGTTTTCGGATCGTGTTGATATGAACATACATTTTCTCCGCCGTCTGGCTGTAGTTCATATTGCTTTGCAGGTAAATCTGCAGCGTTTTCAGGAGTTCAATATTCTTCTCTTCTTCCATGATACGGCGGAAATCTCGGAGCATCAGTTCAAGCTCTTCACCGGGAATATCGAGCCAGGCGATTGGACCCAGGTCTTCGTAAAATACAAGTTTTCTTCCCGGGAACACGACGCTGCCCCGCTGCAGCGCCCGCCGGCAGCGATCGACACAGCTTCGGACTTCTGCCAGTGTCCCTCCCCGCAGTGTTCCTCCCATGTCCACCTGCAGTCCAGGGATACTCTTGGCAGCTGCATCGTGCAGCTCCCTTAGCAAAGCCCTGACTTTGTTCCTGCTGATCGGGCCCCCGTCCTGCTTTATAAAAAGAATCGCTTCATTTTCGCCGGTGATCGCAAGCATGCAAAAGCCCGCAAGGGTACTGTGTCGAAACGCCCGAAGCAGTTCTGTTCTTACCGCCTGAAGGCTTGGACCAGCCGCCGCGCTGCAGCGGAGCAGCACACAGGTATAGCGGTCTGTCAGAGACAGGTGCCGGAGGCTCGCCTGCCGCCGGAGTGTCTCCTGGTCCACATCCGATTCCAGAGCACCAATGATGAAATTTTCAAAGCCCAAATTGCTCAGTTCCTGCGATGCGATGACCTGCTCGTACAGGTCATGCAGCATCAGGAATGCCACACGAATAGAAAACTCATCATAGTAATCCAGCAGTTCCCGGGCTTCCATGACAATGAAATAGGCCTGCACATTCCCGTCGATCACGATCGGCGTCTGGATCCAGCTCACCGGCGGATTCTGCGGATTTTCCTCTGTAGGGATCATACGGTAGCGCACCATTTCCATATAATCACTCAGCGTATGTTTGGTACACGCCATCCCCGGCTCAATGAAATCCCAGTCACCCAGTCCGTATTGGTTGGCGATCCTGCGGAAGTTCCGAGAACTGAAATAGCTCTCGCCTGATGAGGTATCATAGAGAAATGCCGGAAATCCCATTTCCTCTTCCACCGCCGTCATCATCATCTGGATCTTCTGCTCTTTAAATGACAGATCTCTCACCAGAAGCAGGTCTGTACCGCTCTTCAGACGGAATCTGCGGAAAGCGCGGTTTATGACCGCGGAATTGATCTGTTCCATCACATCCATCCAGGCCACGCCGTAGGGCATGCTGATCAGAGGGATATCGTGCTCGTCAAACAGCTCGATCATCCGCTCCGGGATCTTCTTAAGATAACGTTCCCGCTTGATCATAAAGGCAGAAGCGATCATATTGCCTTCCTGGAAAGCCCTTTCTATACAATCCGGCTCCTGGGCAATGGCATAGCCGGAGGACATGATCAGTTCCTTTCCTCTGGACCAGCGGGTACCGTCCGGCGCCTCCAGGAACGTAACTCCCTGGATCTCCTTATTCAAACCGCCGCTGCCTGCCAGCAGGTAGAATTCCCTGAAATAGTCTAAGGCAAGTAGTTCTCTGACTGCGATACCCATATGCACCTCCACAACTGCGATAAGGCAGAAAACCCAGTCTGCTGCCGGATTTTCTACCTGCTTTTAACTTTCTTTATATAGCGGAATATATTCTTCGGAATTTCTTTGGTGAAATTCCTCTGTTATTCTTTCCAGTTTATCCGGCTCGGTAAGCAGGTCATAGGCGATCCCCGCTGCAGCCATAGCCGCATAAAGCGCTCCTTTGCTTCCAAGGGACGTTCCGCCTGCCGCCGTGACCTGCCAGGTATGATACGCCACGCCCACCGGCCAGCATGCCGTGGTGAATACGCAGCTCGGCATCATTCTGCTGAGGTCGCCGCTGTCCGAGGAGGACTTCATCTCGCAGGATTCCCATAGCCCGCGGGGCGATACCCCATCTGCCATAAGGTCGATTCCGTATTGATCCCGGGCAGCGGTGAGCGAAGCGGGGTCAAGGGTTCCCTGCAATTTTCGGGCAAAGTCCAGTTCGGCCTTTGTATACGAAGGCCGGGGCGCCTCGGTCAGATTCTCATATGCGATGTCCGCAAAGGAAGTATTCTCAACGAACTCACTGCAGCTGGTTCCCTCCTCGATTCGGACATCGGTTTCCGTCATCAGGGCCGCCCCCTGAGCCACCTTGTTCAGTCGTTTCAGCGTACTCTGAACATCCTCCTGATGAGGAGCTCTGATGTAGTACCATGCGCTGGCCTGGCTGGGAACGATGTTGGGCGCGAAGCCTCCGCTGTCAGTCGTATAATGGATCCTGGTAAAATCTATCACATGCTCCCTGAGGTAATTGGCTCCGACACTCATGAGTTCCACTGCGTCCAGGGCGCTGCGTCCCAGCTCCGGGGCAAAGGCAGCATGGGATGATTTGCCCGTGAAGTAATAATGGGCGGAGACATTCGCCAGATACGCCCGGTCATGAGCCATGTTGGCGACACCGGGATGCCAGGTGATCGCTGCGTCGCAGCCGTCGAACATGTGATAATATGCCATCTTGACTTTGCCCTGCAGCAGTTCCTCCTCCGGGCATCCGTAAAATCGGACGGTTCCCGCGTTCCCGGATTTCTCCAGGAAACGTCTGACCGCAATAGCTGCCGTCGCAGCTCCTGCTCCCAGCAGATTGTGGCCGCAGCCGTGGCCAGGGCCGCCTTCCGTAACCGCTTCTCGGGCTGTGCACCCTGCCTTCTGAGACAGACCCGGCAGCGCGTCGTATTCACCGATGATTGCAATGCAGGGCCTGCTGCTGCCATACTCCGCTATAAAAGCATTGGGCACATTCTCATCAACTGTGATCCGGAAACCCTCCTCCCTGAGAAGATCCGCAAGATAGGCGGGGCATTTCTGCTCGCTGCCGCTCTGCTCCGGATTCTCCCAGACCGTGCGGCAGATATCCATGCATACAGGTTCCAGATCCTGAACTTCACTGTATATACTTTTCTTATCCATATCTTATTATCTCCTGAATATCTGATATCTGACGCAGATCACTCTGTCTTTTCTTCCTCCGTATTCTCTGTCCGGCTGTTCCTCATGGTCGCTATGCCGATGGCAATGCTGAGGAATACGCATGCCAGCGTTCCCAGCCAGTTTGACGCTCCCGGCAGCCAGCTGAATACGCCCATGCCGATCGCTGTGTAAAGAATGACAGCGATAATGATCATAAATATACTGTGCTTTACCATTTTCATTCCGAACTGCACCAGCAGCGCACCGAACAGCGCAGGGATCAGGTAACCCAGAGCAGTCTGCACACCGCCCGGGAGCATGGACAGGACCCTCGTCCCGAGGATCGCGCCTGCCGTCAGTACAGAGACATTGATGATGATCGATGTAGCCATGCCCAGCGTCGCTGCCACCGATCCCTTCTCCGTGCCCGGCTCTGCGCCTGCCGCTACCTGTGCCATAGAAGCGCAGGGGATCCTCATGTTGGAAATATTACCAGACAGGAAGGCCATATACGTTCCTGCAGGCCCTATGACCGGAAAATAGGAGATCGGCTCTACAAACCAGAGGACACCGAATGCGCTGGCCCCTGCGATAAAAGCCGTTGCCAGCGCCGCCGGCTGCGGGACTGCGCCGTATATAACAGCCAGGACGATCGCCGGGCAGAAGGACAGGAGTACACCGAGATAGCCAGTGATCTTTCCTGTGCGATTGACAACGGGCATATATTTTTCATTGTAATAATCTTTCATCATTTTACCTCCCGCACGTGGTTAAATCAACGCTGTGATGATCATCGCGCCGATGATCGCAATGGTCAGCGCCCATTCATTCAGCCAGTGGATGTTCCTCTTCCTGGCAATGCTCAGCAGAATAAACATGATTACTGCTCCCAGGATGCATGCCGCGGCGTTCTTCATAGCCGGGGACATCATATCCTGTCCTGCGTTCTGCATGGTCAGGTAAATTGGTTTTGACAGATGCTGGGCGCTCATAGCTGAGAACACGCCGATGATCGCGCAGCTTGCGATTCTGGTCAGCACCCCGGCATTTCCCTTCGACAGACGGTGCTCGATCTTATCCATTTTATTTGCCGTAAACGTTGCGAAGAGTACCCATCCGATGGAACACAGGACCATGGTCCATACTGCCATAGAGAGCGCTTCCATCGTCATCGGATCCGTTCCCAGGGTAACGCCGACGGCGGAAGTCCCGAGACCAGCCGCGATCGACTCAAACATTACAGATCCGATCATGGAAAGTCTCATCCATCCCACTGGTCCGCCCACAGTAACGAGCAGCGAAAGCATTCCGCTCAGCACGACGATCGACGGTCCTATGGACGTGATCGCCGCGCTTTTTATCGCTTTCTTCATATCTGACTTTTCCATTCCAACGTGTTCCCCCGCCGTATACGCTTCTCTTCCAAAGAGCAGGGACTGTACGATCACCAGCGCAACGGGTATCGCGCAGGCGATCCACAGGGGCAGGCTGTTTGCGATTTGCATGGCTTGATTCATAGAAACGGCCTCCTTTATTATCTGACATTTCTAATAACATTCAACTTGCTATTTATGATAATGTTCTAACAAAGCCATTTCCATGAAATAATTTTCACTTTTTTGCGTGTTTCTTGTAGCGGTGAAAATATTTTCACTATAAAAAAACACCCGGAGAAGATACAGTATCTGATTGCACTGCATCCCTACGGGCGTCTTTTAGATCATTTATCGTTCACATCACTTATTAATCAGTGTCTCACTGTACGCATCTGCATTCTCCGCAAGTTCCTCCAGAGAAACATCATTAAACAAATTCCTCTGCCATTTTGTATAGTCGAACGGTTCTCTGATAATCAGTGAGATAAATCTCTCAGCGCCCACATATCCAAGCTTGTCCTGAAGAGCCAACAATCCCTCCCTGCGTATCACAGAATCGGACATTTCAGCGTATGTATTCATACTTCTATCCCTCCTCGATACTATCTGCTTCCATATTTATGAATTCTATTGGAGACATTACCTTCATATTATCGACCTTAACCTTTAGAAATCTATTATCTACAGTCAAAAGGCAGTCACATTCCGCATACTGCGCACATGCGCAATGCAGAGCGTCCTTTCGATGCAGTCCCTGTTTAACAAACTCCTCTGCATTCGTAATAATTGACGGGGCTTCCTTTATCATTATCACTCTTGAGGCTATATTCCTCCACGGTGCAATTGAATTCTTCCGTACATCAAAAGGATTTACACGGTTTTCATAGTCTAACATCGATGACCAGATCAGCTCATGTTTCCCCTGTTTAATTTCTTTCTGTATTTGTATCTTAGCCTGTGTTTCAAGCGAGATTTTCAACTGTGTCTGATCATCAAACGGCCTGTTAAAACAGCAATTATCAAGATAAATCCTCATATACCTGACCTCTTTTCTAATCCCTTTGATGTAAATAATTATACCCGATAATATGGTTTCAGAAAATATAATTCTTCCATCTTTCATAATCCTTTACTACGCCTGGCATCCTTCAATACTTTGACATGATCTCCCGAAGATAATCCCGGTACTCTTTCCGGATCCATGCCGGCGACAGGATCTCCATGCCCGTGCCGATCCCCGTGATCCATCCAAAGAACTGGGGGCTCAGGCTGACTGTAACCGTCACCTGAAAATGATCTTCCCCGTCCGGCGATAAAATTACATTCTTGCCGAACCGGTCTACGATCACACCTGCCAGCGCGTTCTGGCAGCGCAGTGTGATCGAAGCGTCTTCTCCGCCGTACATGCCGAAGGTCTTGCGGGCAAACTCCGCCAGATCGAAATTTCCATATGTCTCTCCGCCGATGCGGGATTCGCCGGTGCTCCTGACCTTCAGCATCTTATCCACCCGGTAATGCTTGATCTTATCCGCCGCCTCATCATATGCCACCAGATAATAATTTTCGTCATCCCAGGTCAGCGCCCAGGGGCTGACCACATACCGTGCTCCGCCCTTCTTAACCTTCAATTTCTTATCCAGTCCGATGACCCCATACTGGAAAGAAATCTGTTCATCCTGATGCATCGCCTCGTAGATGCTGTCCACGTTATAAAAAATGCTCTCATTGACGGTCTTTACCCGGTTGCGGATAAACACTTCCCGCTTCAAAGCCCGTGCCTGCTCCCGAGACGTACACTGAGACAGTTTGCGGATCAGCTGTTCCGACTTGCGCACCGTAATGAACTTGGACGACTGGACCGCATCGACCAAAAGCTTAAGCTCCGGAAGTTCAAAATCCCGTGCTCCCACGAAGTACCCGCCCGTGCTCCCTTCCTTTTGGATGATGTCCAGACCGAACTCCCTCAGCACCTCCACATTGGCATAGGTCGTCCTGCGGTCCGCCGTCAGGTCGTGCTCCCTGAGATACGCAGCGATCTGCGTCGCGTTGACAGCATGCTCCTCATCCGTCTCTTCCATCAGGTATTTCATTGTATAGAGCAGCGCCAGCTTTCCCCCATTTGATTTCTTCGCTCTGATATGATCTTTCTCCATGCTCCCACCTCCGGCCATCAGGCATCTGTGTTCTCAGTTTATCACAAGACAAGGCAGCAACAAAGACCTGTAGCCTCTGCTGCCGCCATACCGCACATTTCCTCACAATGACCGCCGCACCATGATGCTGATCACTCGCTGAAATAGTCCAGTCCTTTTATGACGATCTTATCGAAATTCGCATCAGTCTCAAATTCGAAGGTTGCTTTCTCACCGGCTTTCCAGTGTTCCACCGATGCATACTGCGTTTCTACCACAGTGCCGCCTTTCTTCAGGCTGACATCCAGTGAGAAGGAATCGAACTCCGCATCGATGGGGTTCTTCACCACAGCCCGGTACGTTTTCCAGCCGTACTCCTCCGAGGCCTTCGTAAAGTTGATCGACTTCTTCAGTGCCTTGATCTTCGCGATATTCTCCGAATCTGTCGTGTAGATTGCAGCGATGGACGGTACCTTATCCGTTCCGCCGATCACCCGTTCCAGTTCTTCTGTTCCAAGATATACACCGTAGATCGTAACCACATCGCCTTCTACAAGCGGTTTGCTGTTTTCCCGGGCGTCTTCCACGATGAACTCATCGTCATACCAGTTATCCGGCTTATCGCCCGGGTCGCCTGCATAGACTCGGTAATATCCGTCTTCTACGACCTGCTCCACACGGACGTCGGTCTTCAGCGCCTTGTCCGTGTATTCGTCCGGACTGCGCTTCAGGGCTTTGTAGTCATAAGTTTTACAGCTGGCTATAAAGTCCTTCTCTGACATGGCCTTCGCTTCCTTGACGCCTTTGCTGGCGTCAGATCCTGTGGGCACCGCAATGATTACGATAAGAAGTACGGCGATCACCGCGAGCACAATGAACCACCATCTCTTGTAGAAGGGCTTCTTTACTTTCGGCTGTTTATCCTTCTTTTTCCTCTTATCCTTCCTGCCTTTCTCTTCCCCGGCGCCGCCCGCTGACGGCTGTTCCGCCGCCTTCGGCACAGAAGCAGTTTCTTCTTCCGGCGCGGACTCGATCCTAGTCCCGCAATAGGGGCACATCAGCGCATCATCAGGGATCTTCCTGCCACATTTACTGCATAGCATAATTCCCACCTCTTTCTCATCCACCAAACTTTTTCTTCTATTTTATCCTTCAACCCTGTACAAAAGTCTCCCCACCTCATCTCCATCTGTACATAAATATGCACAGCAGCCAACGTTCTTTAAAAACAGTGATCCCGGAAGACAGCTGCCTCCCGGGATCCTATGTCATTGCTGCCCCGTCAGAACCTGATAGGAGGAATATTTTAAACGCACACATATAAGGGCAGCTTGTTATTTGCTTCTTATTTATGAATTACAGTCTGAGGATATCTTGGATCACTGCTTCATCCAGTTTCTCTTCCCCGCACATCTGGAAGTACCTCTCTCTTTCCTCCCGAAGCAGGCGTGCTGATCGCTGGGTCTCCCAGTCTTCCGACATCATTTCCTTCAGGGACATCAGCTCTTCCATGTATTCTCTGCGGTCAAAGACATAGGAGATATCGTATTTCCAGTCGCGGTGGTCATGCTCGAACCGCTTCCAGTAAATATAGTTCCGATCCTGTTCGACCGTCACCGGTGCCGACCAAGAGCCCGCTTCCCCGCAGTCACTGCAGCAGACAATATATGCTCCATCTTCATTTGCGTAACTTCCAGGAATCAATGCCTCTGCCAACTCAAGATACAGTTCATAAGCTGTCATGTGGCCGTATGCTCCAGCATGCTCCGGTTCATCCACGTATTTCATTTCCTGTTCTTTCAGAATATCCCGGATTTCCTTTCCATTTATGTAAATATACACAACGAACTCTTCGCCCGGCTTCCACTTCAGCCATCCCTCTCCCTCCGAACTCACCCGTTCAATGTGAACTTCCTAGAAGTTTACGCCTAACCCATTAATCCACCTCAAATAAAATGTGCAAAACACCTGAAATTCTGCGATTTCTCT
>OMXT01000019.1 GCA_900315125.1 uncultured Eubacteriales bacterium | reverse complement strand
TCTATGGAAAAACCCAAAAGCCCCTGCAAATACAAGCTAAGAAAAGATCTTTCAAGATAAATCAAGGTAGTTTATTTGACACTACCTATCATGTGATCGGAGGAAATTTATGAACAGCAGTGATTTTTCATTTTCAGAAACAGGTCTTGATTCCAGCCGCCTTCTTCTTTCCTGGTGGGACGAAAACCGCCGGATCCTGCCCTGGCGCGAGGATCCGACGCCGTACCATGTGTGGGTTTCCGAGATCATGCTCCAGCAGACCCGGGTAGAAGCGGTGATCGGTTATTACCAGCGGTTCCTGGCGGAGCTTCCCGATGTGGAGAGTCTGGCTGCCGCCTCGGAGGAGCAGTGCCTCAAGCTCTGGGAGGGGCTGGGATACTACAGCCGGGTGCGCAATATGCATCGGGCAGCGGAGGAAATATGCAGCGGTCTGGGCGGCCGTATGCCGTCAACTTTTGCCGGGCTTAAGGCGCTGCCCGGAATCGGTGAGTATACCGCTGCTGCCATCGCGTCTATTGCGTTTGGCGAGCCGGTTCCTGCCATAGACGGCAACCTTCTGCGCGTGCACGCTCGCCTGACGGAATCCCCTCTGGATATAAAGAAAGCCGCCGGCCGTTCTGCAGCCCGCTCTTATTATCTTGCGCGGATCCCATCGGACCGGCCAGGAGATTATAACCAGGCTTTGATGGACCTGGGCGCTTCTGTCTGCCTGCCTAACGGCGCGCCCCGCTGCCTGGACTGTCCATGGAAAAACATTTGCCTCGCCCATGCCCACGGCACCGAGCTTAAATTCCCCGCTGCATCCCGGCCTGCCCCGCGGCGGGCAGAAGACCGGACGGTGCTTGTGGTCCGGGGGCACGTGCGGGCCGGGATGACAGCAGTAAAGCCGGAATCGCCGCAGTTCACTGACACGGCAGCCGCATCGCCTATTTGCGATGAATATGTCCTGCTCAGGCATCGTCCGCCGGAAGGTCTCCTTGCGGGCATGTTCGAATTTCCTAATCTAGTGGGAACACTTACTGAAGCGGAGGCGTGCCAATGGGTGGAGTCCCTGGGTTTTCACGTCGGCAGCATCCAGAAGACTGCGCCGGCGAAACACATATTTTCACATATCGAGTGGCACATGACCGGTTACCAGATCATTGTCGATGGCTGGAATGCAGGCAGGCGGGCTGCAGACGCCTTGTCCGCAGACAGGCAGGAAGCGGGCGGATGGGCAGCAGACTGGCAGGCGGCAATCACGCAGTCTGCAGATGCAGAAGTTTCCGCGGATGCTTCTGATATTGCTGATTCGGAAAGCTCCTCGGGCGCCCGCTTGCTTTGGGTCCCTGTTTCCGACATTTCCCGTATATACGCCATTCCTTCCGCCTATAAAAAATTCTTACAATTGCTTGGCTAATAGCGGTTACTTAGTGATTGACTTGCTCTCGTTTGATAACCGATTCTTCTGGGCCATCTACCACATACCGTTTGCCGGCTGCCGGTTATCTACCCGCGGCTGCTATACGCCATCGGGTAGACCTATACGCCCTGTTTTACTCTACCATGGGCAGTTTACTGGCCGATGGTTATCTACCCTCGGCTGCTATACGCCGGCGGGTAGACCTGTAAGCCCTGATTTAGTCTACCATGAGCCATTTACTGACCGATGGTTGTCTACCCTCGGCCGCTATACGCCAACGGGTAGACCTGTAGGCCCTGATTTAGTCTACCATGAGCCATTTACTGACCGATGGTTGTCTACCCGCGACCGCTAAACGCCGGCGGGTAGACCTATACGCCCGGTTTTACTCTATCATGGGCAGTTTACAGACCGATGGTTATCTACCCTCGGCTACTATACGCCATCGGGTAGACGGCAAGTCGAGAACAGCAATGCACAGACAGCAAAACGAGGACGGCAAGACGATTCGCGGAGTCTGACCAAAGCTCTTTCGAGCAGGGAATCAACTCACAATTCTTTCCAGCTTATGATTTCCTGCTCCAGCTTGCAGTCGTGCTCAAGCATGTAGGACAGCTGGAGCACATACATTCCCTGCTCGATCAGGTTTTCGGCCTTGGTACGGTCGTTGGCATTCAAAGGGCGTCCATAGTTCTCGTACTTCTGGAGCAGAGACGCGTCCATCCGATAAGGCTGAAATGGCAGACCTGTCCGGCTCTTCAGATTCTCAAGGATGTCGAATCCATCCGGATCCAGATCGCCGAAGTGCAGCCAGCGAATATCGGTGAGATCCGGAGCTCTGTCATCTGAAAGGCTCGGAATCGAACAATTCGGGACTGCGCGGGCAGGAGCAGTCCCGGCGGGATCCTTCTCGGCGGCACCGGCGCAGGCAGGATCCCGCCTGCGGATCAGCTGAAGAAACTTCTGCTTGTCCAGATTATGGTACCCGCTGAGATAAATAAGGAAAGCGGGCTGGGTCGAAACATCGCCAGATGCTTCGCTGGGAACTGCTGTCTCAGGCAGAACCACCTCCGGCTTCATCCGGCTGAAGGATGTCAGGTTTTCCACAGTGATCACCGTATCCGAATCGATCTCCACTCTAACGAGTCGGCGGAGCGCTTCGGAGGACAACGCCACAGCGAAATCCGGCTGCACGGTCATTACAGTGTCCGCAGCCGCTCCCCCACTTTTTGACAGCCCGTCGTCTCCTGCAGGCGCGGACGAATCGCTATGGATATGCGAATCACCGAGAACATGCGGATCGCTGCAGAAATACAGCCGCCCGGACCCTTTCATATAAATATACGTGGGATTAGCATAGATGCCGTGGGCTTCCAGGATCTGTTCCTCCCGCTCCCGAGGGGACATCTGCTCCTCTGACAAAGCCCTGACCGCCCCGTCGCCGTAGCGTTCCAGCAGCCGGACGACTCTGCTCCGGTACCTGGCGGCAAACAGCTTGGAATCTCTATAGAGCTCGATGGAAAGCTCCCTTTCCAGGATGTCCTCCTCATTAGTCAGAATATATTCCATGGCCTTCAGGATATCCCTCGCTTCATCCAGCGGATATCTGGCTTTCTTCCCATCAGAGAGGCGCCGGATCTGCTCCTCACAGAACCCGTCCATCACCGGATGACGGCCGAGCAGGCCTTTGTAGTAAGCGAGTTCCTGGTTCTCCTGATCCCTCAGTTCCCGGCGACCGAGCAGACTGTAATAGTCAGAAAATTTTCCGGCGGCAGCGACAATACGGGCTGTTTCTCCGCTTTTTTCTTCAGTTGTGATCAGCCCGGTCCGCTCCAGATCCCGCAGCTCCCGCTCGAATATTTCGACGTCGGCCACATCGGCAAAATCGGAATGGTAATCCGGCATCACCTGCTCCGGCGTAATGGCGAATGTCTGGCGGACCTGGTTTTCGCCCCGGTACGTGCGGCTTGACTCGTATTTATTCAGCAGGAGGGATAAGATTGTTTTCTGTCTTTTGCTGAGGGGCATCGCTGCGTCCTGTTCGCGGGCGGTCAGCATGTTCTCGTCCGGGGAGGATGCTGTGCCTGGCTGCAATTTATTACTCATACTTCAATCAGCCCCTCTACCACATTGGTGTACCTTCCGGTCATGACGAGGCTCACGATGGAACCCACGTGCTCCCCGATGCTCCCGATCTTCTCCGGAGGCGCGGAGTAGATGACCTGGAATCCGTTGTCGTTAAAGTAACGAACCATCTGCTCGATCCGTTCCGGCGACATGGCGGAGAAGGCTTCGTCGATAAAGGCCAGACGGGCGCAGCAGACGTTTCTGGGATAGCACTGCATCAGACTCGCCGCAAGAATGATAAAATAGGGCGTTTGTTTTTCGCCGCCGCTGGCCGAGCCCTGCTTCCGCGAGAGCTCCGCCTGGACTTCTTCCCCGCCCTGGCGGCTGGTGATCTCCATATCATATGTAAAGTATTTTCGGTAATCCGTATATTCTGACTCGTCCTCTTCATCGAGGATCATGTTCATAAACTCACGGATATCCGTCTCCATGGCTTCGTCGCTGCGGTCAGAATTCATGTAGGCTTCCGCATTGTCCATATACTTCTCCAGCCCGCGGCAGATCCGGAAGAAGGGCGCCCGGTCCGCCTTTTCCCTGACGACGAACCGATAGGTATCCTGCCCAAAGGGCAGTTCCCGAAGTTCCCTGTTTATGGCGCTGAGCTCCCCACGGGCAGCGCGGATCTTCTCATTCAGCTCCGCCACGAAGTCCGTCATAAACGCGCTCTCCAGCCGGTCGCCCTGACTGTCCAGGCGGCTCTGAGCTTCCTCGATCCTGACATTCGCTACATCCCGGTACTCATCTCGGTAAAAGCTGATATAGGACGGACCGAACCGATTCATATCCGCACCCGCCAGCCGGCAGTAGTCCAGCTGGGCAGAGATCAGCGCATTCTCGTATTTTTCACTGAGTTCGCCCCTCAGTTTCTGTACCGTCTGCTGCTGCAGGACTCTTGGCCGTCCAAGGCGCCTGCGCCGTTCTTCGTATTCCTTTTTCATGACATCCACCAGCTCCGGATACTGGCTCTGGGACTGCCGGCAGGCTTCCTGTGCAGCGCAGATCTGCTCCGACAGCTCCTGCTGCTTCGCCCGTTCTTCCTCCGCTTTCAGCTGGCATGTCATCTGGTCCTTCTGGATCCGGTTCCGCTCCTGCTCCGCACGTTTCCTTGCCTCTTCCGCATTCTCCACTTCCTGTATTACGGCCAGAAAGTCCGGGTTATCCTGGATCTCGCGGATTTCATTTTCTGTCCGGTCTATACGGGCAGCGGTGTCCCTGCTGCGCTCCGGAGCATCCATGTGATAGCGGTCCGCGGAAAAATCGATGCGGCGCAGCGCATCTGCTCTGCTGCGGTTCTGGGACAAAGCCTTCTCTGCCGTTTCCATCTCCTGTTCCAGCTGCTTCATTTCCTCCCGGGCAGACCGGAGCTGCAGGCGGATCGCGTCTTTGCCGAAGTAGACAACGGTCTTTCTCATATTCATCCGGGACGCCGCATAGCTCTTTGCCAGCATGCCGTCCTTCATAAGCGCTCCTGCCGGATGCTCATGGAGCTCGTCCAGCGTATCACAGAGATGGATCCCGTTCAGCAGATAATTCAGGTAGCGGCGGGCAAAGATATTGGGAACCGTCAGCTGCTCCGCCGCGGATCCCGGTTCTTCCTCCCGGTCGGGGAGCTGATCCGTAATGATGACGCCTGTACCGTTTAGGGACTTCTCCCTCACGATCTCCAGCGCGTCCCCGCAGTATTTTCCGTCGATGATGATATTGAACCGGCGCCGTCCCAGGAACGTCTCTATCGCCTTTCTCCATCCCGGGTCTTTTACCTCCTGAACGAGCTCAGCGACGAAGCGCACGTCAGTATGAATGCCTCTTTTCTCCAGTTCGGACGCCAGTGTCTGCCGGACGGACTCCGCCTCCTTTGGAAACACCTGAATATTCGCTTCCAGAGAGTGGATCTGTTTGCTGAGCTCTTCCCGTCTCTGCCGATATTCTTCACACTGATTTTCCAGGGACCAGACCTGCCGTCCCAGATAACGTGTGAGTCTGCTCCCCTCCTCCGCAATGCGGCGGAAAGAGCCTTCCTTCTGCTCTTCAGTCATGTTTCCCGCCTGGTCCATCTCTGTGATCGCCTGGGAGTCCTGAGGACTGAGTCTCATGGAATTCTCTTCTGGACCTTCCGCCTTCATCTGCAGGAATGACTCCAGTTTCTTTCTGAGCGCAGTAAGCTCCCGGATCTGCTCCCGGTACCGCTGCTGCTCCCCTTCCATTCGATCCTTCTGGCGTTCCAGTTCGCTGATCGTATTCTTCATGCCGGAATAAACGTCATTGGTCCTGGCGACGATAAGGCGCTGCTCCGCATCTTTCAGATCGCTTTCCGCGGACAGGATCTGGTCACCCAGGCGAACAAGCCTTTGTTCCAGAAAGGCCTCCCGGCGCTGGCTCTCTTCTGTCTCCTGCTTCAGGGCGCAGAGCTCCTGATGATCCAGCATCATCTCATCGATGCGCAGGCGCCTCCGCCGCCCTTCGTAATCCCGGGCGCGCTGCTCGCAGATCTCCAGTTTATCCCTGCAACCCCGCAGATTGTCGTAAAGGCGCTTCAGCTCCTCGAACTTCTCCCGCTGTTCCCGGACTTCCTTCAGAGAATCGACTTTGCCCGGATCCAGCACACAGTCCTGGATGAACCGGTCAATATTATTTTCCGGATTGAATGCCAGCATGCGGATGAGCTTGGAACGGTATTTCCGGGGATCGTAGCGCAGTCCCATGGCACGCATGACCTGCCGGACGCCCGTATCTCTGGCCATGAACGCACGGGCATTGACAGGGCGCCCGCCTGCGGTCAGCTCATTCCTGGGCGTGACGATCAGCCTTCCCTCTTCCACCCGGGCGAAATTGACATCCTCAAGCGATGTGTCATGAAGCACGAACCAATTCGGTCGGTAATCCGCTTCTGTGGCGGACTCGATGCATACGCCGCAGACGAAGACTTCCTTCTCTGTTGGCGAGCGGAACTCCATAGCCAGATAGGATATGACGCTGCCCTGCCGCAGAAAACGCTGGGCACCGTTGCTGTTGGTGTCGCCACGGACGTAGGAAAGCACGGTGCGGTCTCTGTCTTTTGCCGCCTTGTTGAATTGAGTATTTCCAGTCAGCAGGTATGTGACAGCGTCCAGGATCGTCGATTTCCCGCTGCCGTTCGCTCCCGTCAGCAGCACGGAGCCTTCCATGCGGAATGTTACGTTCTGAAAGCGAGACCAGTTTATGATCTGCATTCTCGTAGCTGTCTTGCGGCTTACGACCTTCATGGGCGTTCCTCCTCCGATTCGTTTTCTGAGAACTCATCCTCAGGATCAGACTCTTCACTATCCGTATCCGGGTCAGCCCCATCGTCCTCCAATGACTCCTCCGAAGACATTACCCAGCTGATCTCTTCCCGGTTCTCGTTCATGCGTTCTGCCGCAGACTTCACGAACTTTCGGAATGCTTCCGTATCCAGGGCAAACTGCATGGAGGGGTACAGCTGTATCATGCAGTCCGGTTCTCCTACAGCACCGTGTATCTTCAGCAGATTGAACTTGGAAAACAGTTTAAGAGATGACTCCAGAACCTTCCGGTTCACCTGTTCTCTTACGCCGAACTTCTCCAGCTCAAAGCGCAGCTCAGCCACAGAAACCATGACGTTCTTTACCAGTCCGTCCCTCATCTTCCCTGCATAGATGGTCCACAGGCTGCAGAGAATGATGCTGTCGATCTTTTTCAGCGCCACCCGGTTGGACTGGATCCTGCCAAATTCGGCAGAGTCAGCTGCATTGCGGAGCATGACTACACCGTTGTCCCTGTCCAATGCTACGTCGAAACCTATGTATTTCAGGTATTCCGTGAACATTTCCTGCCGCTTCGACACGAAAAAATAAGCGGACTTGCTGATCTCGTCTTTGTCACGGACAATAAACGTGGTTTTCAGGAGCCGGCGGACCGTCCGCTGGAACTGATCCCGCTCCGACGCCGTGCAGCTGTCCCAGTATTCTTCAAAATTCATGCGTTTGCGTCCCCTCCACTATATCACTTCTCTGCATCGTTCTCCTTCGAATCGCGAAATTGCGGATCATCAGCTGCTGCGACTCTACATAGCCTTCCTCCGGTATGACCTCATAGCCCAGCTCCTGCCCGTATACAGCGGCAGCCAGAGCCATGAGCAGTTCCCGCCGGCTGTTCATCGGCAGCTGCTCCGCTTCGATCTGGCGTACGTCGCCCATTTGCTCTTCAATATATTCTCCCACCCGCTTAAGGGAATAGGGATTGGCTGCTGCTTTCTCCTGAGCTCTGCGCGCCTCAGCGATGTCCTCCTCCGTCATTTCCTGGTAGACCTGTGATACACTTTTCCGTATGGCAAGCTGGCGTCCCGGGTATCGCAAAGATCCTTCATCGAGAAAGTCATTCTGATCGAACAAAAACATGGCTCGCTGTTCTTCGGGCAGTTCGTCCATCAGTCCTGTTGCCTCTGTTTCGCTCACCAGCAGACGGACCGCCTGTTCCACGCTGCCTCGGGCGTCAGCGGAGCGGCTGCGCAGAAATCTTGCCCGCCCGATAGCGATGGTCAGGTAGAGATTGATTTTGTGCTTTATATCCCTCATGATCTGGTCATAATCATCACTCAGGAACTGACGCGTTCCCTGGATCATGTCCAGCACATGCTCCCGCGCTCCTTCTTCGCTCAGCTCTTCTTCTGCCGCGCAGGCACTGGTCAGCTGCTCCAGCGTGTCCTCGTCATCCCGGAAATGATCCAGCTTTTCCTGGATCATACGCCGGTATATGCGGATGTTCTGCTGTTTGGAAAGACGGGCGTATTCCCGGATGAAATCGCCCTCGCAATAGGACAGCAGGTTCTCCGTCAGGCTCTCCAGGCTCTGTTCCTGGACCATGTCCTGTATGATGTTCTTGATAAATGTAGACAGACGTTTAAGGGATTTGGACAGGAGGCGGGCGTTCCGGTAAACATCCCTCAGCACATTGACATAGGGATCAGCCTCCCACTGCTCCCGGCTCAAAAGGGAGTTTCTGATAGCGAATATATAGGATGTGTATTCTTCTTTTTCTGGCTTTTTCAGCGTGATCATCAGCTCCGCCAGCCGAATGCCGGACTCGGTCATGACGATGTGGCGTTCGTAGGTCTCGTCGTCATTGTCCTCCTCTAACCAACCGATCCTGGGATCCGTAAAGCGGCGCAGCACGGCATTGGCGGTATCCTGAGGGCTGAGACCCGCGGGAGCGGCAGACGCGGAAGTACCGTCGCCCGATGCGTCTGCCGGTTCCAGTTGGTCTGCCGGCTCCAGCCTGTGCTCAAGAAAATAAGAAGCCAGAATGTCCCTGATCCGTTCCCTTCTGGCTCTGTAAGATATTTCATGGCTGAACTCGTCATAGATCAGCTCCAGGCAGTCTGCATATACCCTGCTGTTGCTCCCGCTGCTCAGCAGATTAAAGAACCCTTCCGGGATCATGTCAAAAAGGTTCGTCATATGATTACCGTTTCCACATGTCCGAAAGGAAATACATCAGGGCTGCCCATGTGTAGACCGGATAAGGGTTGCCCTCGGAATCTCTGCCCTCTTCCAGGACCTGCTTCGCCTCATCCCGGTTCAGCAGCACGAAGCCGTCGAACTTCTCTGATCCGACGGCTCCGGACTGGGTCAGGCCGATGGCTTCTGCCGTATCTCTGTGTCCGGAAACAAAGATCTGCCCGGGCTTTGTTCCCGGCGTTCCTGCTCCCGCTTCCGCCGCAGCCCCTGGATCCTCCGCTGCTCTCGCGTTCCCGTTGATCACAGCGCACATCAGCGCATTGCTCTCATCGGTCATGCCCGGCGTACTGAATACGAAAGAATCCACTGCCCAGATCCGGTCATGCTCCCCGATGACGATCCCCGTTTCCTCGTGGATCTCCCGGGCAGCCGCGTTCACCAGCGGATCCTTCTCCTGCTGATCCTCCGGATCGAGGAGCCCCGCGGGCACGCTGAGAAGATACCGGCCCGCCGGATACCTGTACTCCCGAGCCAGCAGCAGCAAAGGGCCGTCTGCCGCATGGTTTGCCGCGCTGTCTGCTACACCGTCTGCCGCGCGATTTACTGCACTCACTGACGCTGACGCACGGTTTGCCGCGCTCGCTGACGCTGACGCACGGTTCGCCGCGCACGCTGACGCGATCTCATCCGGCGACATCATGTCCGGTGACAGTGCGCCTGCAGCTCTTGCTGCGCCGTTGCTCGCGCCGTCACTATTCTCGCTGCCGTTATCAATGATCACGAAACAGCTGACCGCATCCGGGAGCATGCTCCGGAATTCTCCGTCCTCCTTCAGCGCCACCAGGTCTTCGGCGCTGCGCCGGGTAGCGTCAAAATAATGCCGGCCCGGTTCATACTGCAGATCATACACCTTAAGGAATTTCTCATCAAAGACCTGTTTGGCCATGGACTTCTCTATTTTCAGGCCTCTGCTGGACCCGTCTGTTTTTCTGTCATTCTGCGCGCACATTGTTTCTCCTGCGATTTTTGCGTTCTAACCTTCACAAACTTTCTCCCGTCATTGTACCGCAGAATACGAGAAAAAACAACGATGGTCCGAACTTTCTCCCACCATATCGGGCTCTGAGTCTACCCTTGCTCTATATTGCAACGAGGATTGTCTACCGCGGCCTGCCTCGGACGCGATGGTAAACCTATACTGCCCTCTTGGGTCTACCCTGACGTCAAATTGCAGCGAGGGTTGTCTACCGCAGCCTGTCTTGGTCGCGATGGTAGACCTAAACGACCCTCCTGGGTCTACCCTAACGTCAAATCACGGCCAGGGTTGTCTACCGCAGCCTGTCTCAGACCCGATGGTAGACCTAACGACCCTCCTGGGTCTACCCTAACATCAAATCACGGCCAGGGTTGTCTACCGCAGCCTGTCTCAGACCCGATGGTAGACCTAAACGACCCTACTGGGTCTACCCTAACATCAAATCACGGCCAGGGTTGTCTACCGCGGCCTGCCTCGGACGCGATGGTAGACCTATACCGCCCTCCTGGGTCTACCATCGCGTCAAATTACGGCCAGGGTTGTCTACCGCGGCTGCTTCTCCATAGTTTGGTAAAAAACACTTGTATGGTAACGCTAAGAAATTGCGATTTATCTAATTTGGTAATGATAATTTTACCTTATAATTCTGTATTCTTTTAAAAATATACAAGAAAAACCTTTTCATAACAGTTTTCGTGTGCTAAGGTGGTGAAAACGCTAAAGATGCATAGCATAAGCTGTTACTTATCGTCATTACTTATCTGTGAAAGGAAATCGCCTATGAACTCATTCATTACGGAAGCTCACCTCGAGCTGGATCGCATTAAAGCTTTAATTCAAATAGTCGACAAGATTCCATTCTCCAGTGAAAACGAAGATGGATGCCTGGCTTGCCGCATAGAAAATAATAAGCTCAAATATTATCATGTGAATTCGAAACAGGTTGACGGCAAGCGCAAACGACAATGGAAATATCTTGGAGGACCTGGAAACACTCAGGTGCAGTCGCTCAAGAAAGCAAAGGTCTACCGCGAGATACGCAAACGTCTCGTTGAAAACCAGCAGCTCCTGACTGAGATGCTGAGCGCATACCAAAAATATGACCCCGAATCCGTAACGCAGTCTCTCCCGGATTCTTATCGACTGCTTCCTGCAGCACTTCAGACAGATTTCAGCAAGCAGGAAATCAAAGAATGGGCTCTGGCAGAATACAAGAAGAACCCTATGACATTTCCGGACATGGACAGTATCGCCGTGGATGGAACAAAGGTCCGATCTAAGGGCGATCTGATAATTTACAATCTTTTAAAGCGCTACAAAATCCCATTCCGCTACGATGAACGCCTGGTGCTGATAAACGGCGATCGGGAAAAAGTGCTGCGGTACCCTGACTTTACGATATTGCTTCGTGACGGAACGAAACTGTACTGGGAGCACCTTGGACTTCTTAACAAAGAAGGCTACCGCATATCGACTTCAGAAAAGATGAAACTCTATCAGCAGAACGGCATCACACCGGGTTATAATCTGATAGTCACCGGCGACAGCAGGGACGGCGGAATAAATACAGCGCTGATAGATCAGATTATCCGCGGCGTAGTTCTTCCTCTTGTTCACACTATTGATTAAGCTGCAGTCCGACAAGCCCAAAGTTACCAGACAGGTCCGGGACGCGGGACTGCCGGCCGCTCATCAGCTTGCGGACGCGGGATTACCTGCCGCTCATCAGCTTGCGGATGGCGGCGTCCAAGCCGTCCAGGGTCAGTTCGAACATGGGAAAGACGTCCCGGACCATGGAGATGGTGCGGGCGCCCCAGGCATGCTCCCAGCGGCGGGCGGGGATGGGGTTCAGCCAGACGGAATTGCGGTAGCGGCGGCGGAACTTCCAGAGCCAGTCGATGCCCGGTTCCTCGTTATAGGCGTACCAGTCCAGGTTGCCTCCGGGAGAGTAGAGCTCATAGGGCGACATCGCCGCATCCCCAACAAGGATGACTTTGTACTCGGAGTCCAGGTTCCCAAAGAGCCACTGGGTATCGATCCACCGGCCGTTCACGCAGTACGGGTCCGTGTAGACGTGATCGTATATGCAGTTGTGAAAATAATAAGTCCGGAAGTCCTTGAAATGGGAGGACTGGTCAGCCGCCTGGAACAGATGGCTGCACAGCTCGCTGTACTCCTGCATGGAGCCGTCGGAGTCCATAAGCATCAGCAGCTTGACCGTGTTGCGCCGAGGCTTTTCGTAGACCAGGGTCAGGAGACCTGCGTTATCGCATGTGGCGTCGATGGTCTCATCCACATCCAGCTCCGTGGGCGCCGCGTCGATGAGGGAAGAAAACTGACGGAGCTTGCGGAAGGCCATCTGAAACTGACGGGTGTCCAGCTCGTTGTCTTCGCGGAAATCCCGGAAGTTCCGGTCTGCTGCCACCTGCACCGCAGATCTATGGCGGCTGGCGCCGCCCACCCGTATCCCCGCCGGATTCCATCCTCCGTTTCCGAAGGGCGACGTACCGCCGGTCCCTACCCAGTAGTTCCCGCCGTTGTGCCGTTCGTTCTGCTCCGCAAGACGCTCAGCGAACATCTTCCGCAGGGTGTCCATATCGTATTCTTTCGCCCAGTCGGGCATATCCTCCAGGTCCCGTTCCAGACCATCTTCCGCCAGCCACTGTTTCAGCTCATCGGGGATATCATCGATGGTCTCGATTCCCTGAAAATAAGCGCCGAATGCCTGGTCCAGCGTATCGTAGTCCGACTCGGACTTGACCAGCACGTTGCGGCAGAGATAATAAAACTCCAGCAAAGAATTCTCCGCCAGTCCCTGATCCAGCGCATCCATGAGACAAAGCCATTCATCCAGGGACACGTCCAGTCCGTAAGCTCTCAGCGTATAGAAAAAATCAATAAACATAAGGCATCACCAGCGGTTTCCGTAACCATAGCCGTTTCTGCGAGAGTTTCTTCCGGAGCTGCCGGAGCCAGTCACCGTCTTTCCCTGGCTCTCACGGAGCCGGTCGATATCCTGATTTTTCTTCAGAAGCACGCCGACATAAGGAATCTCCGATTCGATCCGGGACGTATCCATACCGCTGATCTTCAGGGCCTGGATCCAGTCCAGCAGCTCCGATGTGCTGGGCTTCTTCTGGATCTCATTCATCTGACGGATAGAATAGAAGGCGCCGAGGGCAGAGTCCACCAGCCGTTTATTGATGTCCCCGAAGTGAACGCGAATGATCTCCCGCATC
The DNA here is from genome assembly GCA_900315125.1 of uncultured Eubacteriales bacterium. Classification (GTDB taxonomy): domain Bacteria; phylum Bacillota; class Clostridia; order Peptostreptococcales; family Anaerovoracaceae; genus Aminicella. Next base: position 52,813 of record OMXT01000019.1, on the reverse strand, counting down.
TTCTCTTCATCCGGGAACTCAATATAGTGGAAAATACAGCGGCGCAGGAACGCGTCCGGCAGTTCCTTCTCCGCGTTGGACGTGATGATGGTCACCGGGCGGTGCTTCGCGGTGACCGTTTCCTTTGTTTCATTGATATAAAACTCCATGCGGTCCAGCTCCCAGAGCAGGTCGTTGGGGAACTCCAGGTCCGCCTTGTCGATCTCATCGATAAGCAGTACGACCTGCTGGTCAGACGTAAACGCCTCTCCCAGTTTCCCCAGCTTGATATACTGGGCGATATCTGCCACGTTGCCTTCGCCGAACTGGGAGTCATAGAGGCGCTGAACCGTATCGTAGACATACAGGCCTTCCTGGGCCTTGGTAGTGGATTTGATTCCCCAGATGATCAGGGGCATGTCGAGAGCCTCAGCGATAGACTCCGCCAGCATGGTCTTGCCCGTGCCGGGCTCGCCTTTGATAAGCAAAGGCTTCTCCAGCGCCATGGCTACATTTACGGCGTTCATCAGCTCCTTGGACGCCACATAGTTATCACTTCCTGTAAACTTCTTCATTACTTATCCTTTCCGGAAAACCTATGCTCCGATCAGCAGCGGTACCAGAACCGCGGCGGAATATCCACTGATTCCTCCTTAATGCACCGATCCGGCCATCGCCAGGCCGGATCGGTATGAATTTATACATATACTATATGCACATTTCTGCAGTTTGTCAGGTAACAAAGGGAAGCGTAGTCCACATCGAAGGAAAGAATATCTCCTACCTCAACGGACCGTTCCGCGTCCTCCACATCAATGATCGTATGGTCGCTGGAGGCTCCTACCATATCGATTCCCGCATCTCTTGGGGTGAGCTCCTGGTAATTGCCGCAGTCCACATTGCCAATGCCCAGCAGTGCTCTGCGGCGCATGCCCCGGTCCTCATAGACCGGCTTATGGCCGAAGGCATCCACGGTGATTGTCCCCACGGGATGGGTGGGCTTGGTCTTCACCTCGATGACCTCCGCCTTCAGTGTATAGACGTCCTCGTGCATGTAGCTCACATCATAGCCGTAGAACCGGTCCAGATCCTGAGACAGCAGGATCCCTTCGCCGCAGCGGAGCATGTTGACCCCCTCCGGCATGTCCCCGTCCAGGATCCGCATGAGGCTCGACGTGGCGCCGCCGGAAACGTACTCCAGCTTCCGCCCGATCCTCTCCTCCACCCGGCGGGCAATATCCACCAGCTCCTGGAGCTTGTCCGCTGTAGCAAGGATGGATCCGTAGCATCCCAGATTGACGCCCACGCCCGCAAGCTCAAGATTATCCATCTCATTTTCTACCTGGCAGCAGACGTCCACCATCTCATCGTGATCCCAATATCCTTCCCGAAGGTCGCCCAGGTCCGCCATGATGATGGGGCGATGGATCTTGCCCTGACGTCCCGCTTCCTCGTTCAGCGCCCGGAGCACCCTGATCTCGCTGTTCAGGCTGTAGTCACAGAGGCGGATGACCTCCGGCACTTCCGTCAGCATGGGCACCCGGAGCAGCAGGTAAGGCACGTCCAGCCCTGCGGTCTGGCAGTCCTCGATCTGCTCCAGCCTGGACGAAGCCAGCTTGGTGCATCCCCCGGCAAGGAACTGCTGCACGCAGGGCACAAGGCCCGTTGTCCCTTTGACCACGCCGATGATCTCTATGCCCCTTTCCTCGGCCCGTTTCACCATCTGCTCCACGTTTTCCCTCAGGTACTGGAGGTTTATTTCCAGTCTCGGGTAAAGCTGTTTGACCATGTCCCTCTCCTTTCCGAAACAAAGGCCGGTCAGGACTTTGTTCCCTAAAAAAGAACCGCCGGCTCCGCGAACTGCGGGACCGACGTTCCTGTAATCTCTATTACTCCTGCGGTTTGGCCCTGAGCAAGTTGATGCGGTTCTGCTTGTCGATCTCTGCGACCTTGACCCAGACCTTGTCTCCGATGTTCATCACATCTTCTACCTTGTCCACGCGGCCCTTAGCCATCTTGGAGATGTGCAGCAGGCCTTCCTTGCCCGGCAGCACTTCGATAAACGCGCCGAAGTTCATGATGCGCTTGACTTCGCCCAGGTAAACCTCGCCGACCTCTACATCCTTGGTCAGAAGCTCTACCTGACGGCGGGCAGCCTCTGCGCCCTCCAGGTTGTCAGAGTAAATGGTAACGAGACCCAGATCTTCTTCAGAGATGTCGATCTTGACGCCCGTCTCATCCACGATCTTGTTGATGGTCTTGCCTCCCGGCCCGATGACGATGCGGATCTTATCCGGATCGATGCGCATGGAAATGCAGCGGGGAGCCCATTTGGACATTTCCTTGCGGGGCTCGGGGATCTCCTCCAGCATGACGTCCATAATCTTCATGCGGCCTTCTCTCGCCTGGCGGAGCGCGTCCTCCATGATCTCGCGGGACAGGCCGTGGACCTTGATGTCCATCTGCATGGCGGTAACGCCTTTTTCTGTTCCGGTGACCTTAAAGTCCATGTCGCCCATGAAGTCTTCCATGCCCTGAATATCGCTGAGGATGGCCATCTTGCTCGTTCCGTCCTCGTTGACTCTCTCGATCAGGCCCATGGCGATACCGGCTACCGGGCGCTTGATGGGAACGCCGGCGTCCATCAGAGCCAGCGTGGATCCGCATGTGGATGCCATGGAAGAAGATCCGTTGGATGAAAGGATATCCGATACCACGCGGATGGCATAGGGGAATTCTTCCTTGCTGGGGATCACCGGCAGCAGCGCACGCTCTGCCAGCGCGCCGTGACCGATCTCACGGCGTCCGGGGCTGCGGGGCGGCTTGGGCTCGCCGGTGCAGTATCCGGGGAAGTTATAGTGATGGATGTATCGTTTCTCTGTCTGCTCTGTCAGTCCGTCGATGCGCTGCACCTCGCTGAGAGGAGCAAGGGTGACGGAGGACAAAGCCTGAGTCTGCCCTCTCTTGAAGAGGCCTGTACCGTGTACTCTGGGCAGCAGCCCGGTCTCGCACCATACCGGACGGATCTCGTCCAGCTTGCGGTCGTCTACACGGACGCCCTCGTCCAGGACCATGGCTCTCATGGTCTCCTTGGTGATAGTGAACAGCAGGCTGGAGATGTCCGCCTCGCTCTCCGGGAAGATCTCCGCGAAGTGCTCCTGGGTCTCTACCTCTACTGCGTCCATATTGTCCAGACGCTCCATCTTATCCTTGGTGTGGATCGCCTCTTTCATCTTATCTGTGGCAAATGCTCTGACCTGAGCCTCCAGATCCTCGTCGATCTTATAGAGCTCGATATCCATCTTGGGCTTGCCGACTTCTGCAACGACCTCGTCGATGAATTCTACGATCTTCTTGATCTCCTCGTGGGCAAACCAGATAGCGTCCAGCATCTCAACTTCCGGAACCTCGTTGGCGCCGGCTTCTACCATCATGATGGCTTCCTTGGTGCCTGCTACGGTCAGGTTGATGTCAGACTGTGCTCTCTGCTCCAGCGTCGGGTTGATGACGAACTCGCCGTCCACTCTGCCGACACGGACGGAACCGGTGGGACCATCCCAGGGAATGTCAGAAATCGCGATGGCTACGGAAGATCCGATCATGGCCATGATGTCAGTCTCACAGTCCGGATCTACGGACATGACGGTGGCTACAACGCTGACGTCGTTATAGAATCCCTTGGGGAACAGCGGACGGAGAGGACGGTCCATGAGGCGGCAGCTCAGTATGGCCTTCTCACTGGGTCTTCCTTCTCTTCTGATGAAGCCGCCGGGCATCTTGCCTGCAGCATACATCTTCTCTTCATAGTCGCAGGTCAGGGGGAAGAAATCCGCTCCCTCTCTTGGCTGCTTGGACGCGCATACGGTTACGTTAACTACGGAATCGCCGTAACGCACCCAGACCTGGCCGTTTGCCTGCTCGCAGACCTTGCCGATCTCTAACTGGAGGAGTCTCCCTCCTACTGCGGTCTTAAATGTTCTGTAATCTGTAAATCTTGCCATTCTAAATAAACAACTCCTTCCTGTTTATTTGGTTCTTCAAGACGGAAGCGGACGATTTTCGCGCTTCCGCTGGCGGAGATGCCGCTGCTCCGAATCGGTCGGCCCTGCTGCAGCCCCTGTCGGCCCGCCCTGTTCTGTCTTTCTGTATTGCCATGCTCTGAGCGTTCCGTAAAAAAGAGGCGGGGTAAAAAGGTACCCCGCCAAAATTTTCCATCTTATTTTCTGAGTCCTAACCGTGCAATCAGTGTTCTGTATCTCTCGATGTCAACTCTCTTCAGGTAGTTCAGCAGATTTCTTCTCTTACCTACCATCTTCAGCAGACCTCTTCTGGAATGATAGTCGTGCTTGTTGGCCTTGAGATGCTCGTTCAGCTCATTGATTCTGTAGGTCAGGATGGCAACCTGTACTTCCGGGGAACCGGTGTCTCCCTCTTTGGTTGCGTACTCTTTAATAATTTCCTGTTTCTTTTCCTTAGTGATCATAATAAATAATTCTCCTTCCAATGCTATTCACCGAAACCGGGCCGCCGACGGAGTCTCGCACAGCCAGGCTGCGGTAACCATATTTCCGAATCAATATTTTAGCACAGCGCGGGAGCCGGTGCAAGCAATTTTTGCACAAAGGCTTCTCGGCCGGGGCTCAGATACCTAAGTGGTGCAGGACACCCGCTTATTCCTGGAAACAGGCAGAAATGCCTTTGTTCAAAAACAAATATCATTCTATTAGTTATAATTATTTTCTGTTCCGTGATTCTCTCTTGTTTTATTCAAAATTTTGCCCGCACAAATTCTGAAAATTTTTTCGCCGGCAATCTGATATCATTATAGATTCATTTTATGGTCGGTAATAAACTTTATCTATATTCGTTTTGGTATAGATTACCGTTCATTCTGATACACAGGAGGTATACAGAAATGGGAAAAGAACTGATTTATAAAGCGCTGAGACACGAGAAGACTGACAGCATCCCCTGGGTTCCCTTCGCAGGAGTGCATGCAGGCCAGCTCAAAGGATATACAGCCGAACAGATGCTGAAGAATTCCGATAATATCGTAGAATCTCTGATAGAAGTCCAGAAACTGTATATGCCTGATGGAATGCCGGTTCTGTTCGATCTGCAGGTTGAGGCGGAAATACTGGGCTGCGATCTTCTCTGGGCAAAGGACAATCCGCCATCGGTCCACAGCCATCCGCTGGAAGGAGAGAATAAAGGGATCCCCTGCACCTGTAAAATTCCCACGAAGGAAGACGGACGGATCCCCGTTATTCTGGACGCGATGGAGCGGGTCAAGAAAGAAATCGGCGACAAGGTTGCTCTCTATGGGCTGATCTGCGGACCGCTGACCCTGGCTTCTCATCTGAGAGGCACGGAACTCTTCACTGATATGATGAAGGACAAGGAGTATGTTGTAGAGCTCCTTGACTTCTGCGCCCAGGTCGCCATTAAGATGGCCGAATACTACATCGATGCGGGTATGGATGTCATCGCCGTTGTAGACCCGCTGATTTCTCAGGTATCCCCGAAGATGATCAGCAAACTGATGCACGACGCATATACCAGTGTCTTCGATTATATCCGTTCCCGGGGTGCGCTGTCCTGCTTTTTCGTCTGCGGCAACGCGTCTAAACAGATCCGCGTGATGTGCGAGATGGAACCAGATGGCATCTCCGTCGATGAAAATGTTAATCTTCCGGAGGCAAAGAAAATCTCGGACGAATTCAACATCTGCATCGCCGGAAATATTCCACTGACAACGACCATGCTCCATGGGACACAGCAGGACAATATCAAATGCGTTCTGGACGAGATCGACAGCATAGAAGATACGAGCCGGAATTTCATCATTTCACCGGGATGCGACATGCCTTATGCTACACCGAGAGAAAACACCATCGCCTGCTCCCAGGCAGTAAAGAATCCGGAAAGCTCCAGGGAACTGGTCAAAAACTACTCAAGTTCCTTTGATGACATCGAGGTAGACATCCCGGACTATGCCGGCTCCGACAAGGTCATTGTGGAACTGTTCCTGCTGGATCCTAACCAGTGCGCAGCATGTCAGTACATGAAGGCATCGGCAATGGATTCTCTTCCTGAAATCAGCGATATCGCAGAAGTACGAGAATATAAGTACTTTATAAAAGAAGATATTGCCCGTACCCAGAAAATGGGCGTCGCTCAGCTGCCCTCGCTGTATATAGACGGCGAATGCGCATGGAGTTCCATCATCCCGCCCCGGGAGGAACTGATCGATGCTGTTCATGCCGCTTATGATAAAAAGCACCAGTAAACCGTCTGCTGATTATTATCGTTACCTGCCGCGTTCCTTTCACGGCAGGTACTTTTCCGGAGGAACAGGATCGTGACAAACCTGATATTACTGACCGGATTCCTGGGATCCGGCAAGACAACACTGCTTCAGAACATTCTGAAGCAGTATTGCAGCCAGAAAAACGGACTGATCGTCAATGAGTTCGGACCGGTAAACGTGGATGGCCGCCTGCTCAGCAAGCAGGGTGTACAGACGGCACTGCTGTCCAACGGCTCCGTGTTCTGCGCCTGCCTAAAAGATAAATTCGTAGACAGTCTGATTGACATGTCCCGGCTCGGCCTTGACAATCTTTTCATCGAAGCCTCCGGCCTGGCCGATCCCTCCAGTATGGAAACAGTTCTTGCAGGGATTGCCGGCGAAACCGGCGGCGTTTACACTTACCGGGGTTCTATCTGCGTTGTGGATGCGTCCAGATATCTGGATCTCAGCCAGGTCCTGACTTCCGCGGAGTCTCAGATCGAATACTGCAGCGCAGTGATCCTGAACAAGACGGATCTTGCCGATGACGCCGCCCTTCAGGAAATAAAGGATCAAATCCGTTCTGTTAACGATAGGGCAGCAATATATCCATCCACTTACTGCAATGTGGATATCCTGAATATCATAAAGAACATGGGCGCCATACTGAAGCCTCAGGCAAGGGAATCTTCCAACAGCATTAGAAACAGGGCTGCCAGCTTTATTGTCACAGACGACAAAGACCTGGTCAGCCGTGATGCTCTTCAGGCTTTTCTTTTCGAGATCGCACCGGACACCTATCGAATCAAGGGATTCGTCCGCACCTCAGAAGGAACCGTGGAAGTCAGCGCTGCAGGAACAAATATCACCATCAGTGAATGGAAAGAACCCGTAGAACAAACGGAACTTGTAATCATTTCCGCTGTTGGAATACGGATCGTCAGTACGATAACAAAATCCGCAGAACATCATGTACAGGGCTGTCTCAGACTGCAATAAAACCAGAAAGGAGAACAAACGTGGCACATGAAATCATATTAAGTCAGGAAATTTTTGATAAGATAAAAAAGCAGTGCATGGATGTGTACAAAAAAGGCGTACAGCCGGAACTCTCAGGATTTATCATGAGCCTGATGGATATTGAAGGCGTTCCCATGCACTTCCCCTACCATCACTTTATGCTCCCTGCCGTTCTGCTGACCGCAGCATCCCTGCAAACCGGGCGTTCAGAAGAAGAACTGGACGAAATGCTGGATATTGCCATGGCCCGCTCCCAGAATATTCTGGGCGGATTCTGCGGGAATTACGGCGCCTGCGGCGCCGGCGTCGGCGCAGGGATCTTTATGAGCGTCTTTACGGATGCTTCGCCCATGTCCGATGAAACATGGCAGTGGTCAAACGAGATCACAGGTATCTGTCTGCAGAAAATATCCGGAGTACCCGGTCCAAGATGCTGCAAGCGGACCTGTTTTCTTTCTCTGGAGGCAGCCGTGCCGTACATCTGTGAAAAGCTGGGCTTTGTTCTCGATCTGAGTGAGAATATAGAATGCAAATACCACGAGCGCAACGACGAATGCAAAAAAGAAGAATGCCCTTTTTACCCGGAGGCGTAGACGATGAAAACAGCCATCACTGTACCTGATAAAATGATGCCAACCCCGGACCCTGTGGACCCCTGTCCATGCCAATTCAGGCCTTTTCGGCTGTATTACAAGAAAATGGAGATATTCTGGGACAAAGACCCGGGTGAACATGTGGAAAAAGACGAGACCGTCTGCACCGGGGAGATCGAAAAGAAGACTGTGGAATTCAAATCGCCCTGTGACGGCACGCTCTGCGAAATCTGCGTTGAAAGCGGGGACAAAGCTGGCGTCGGAGATGTACTGGGATATATCGAGGAGCAGTTATAGCTGCTGTACATAAAATTATCGAAAGAGCCGCTCATAGTAACGTTGAGCGGCTCTTCATATTAGTATCTGTAATCGTACACCCTTGTGGTCTTCTTCTCGCTGCGGGGCAAATCCCCGATGTTCACTGCTTTGGGAATGATGGTGACGCCGATCATGGACTTGAACTGCTCCTTCATCTTCTTCTCCAGAGCGGGACGGTTCTCCTCCGGCTCCGCTGTCTCCACGAATACAGTGACCTGGTCTCTGTTGTTCACGTGGTCGATGAACACCTGATATTCGCTGCTGGTGCCCGGAACGGTCTTCAGCACGTCTTCCATCTGTCCCGGGAACATGTTGACGCCGTGGACCTTGACCATGTCGTCCGTACGGCCCAGGATCACGTCGATTCGGGGCAGGTCCCGGCCGCAGGGGCAGGGCTCGTCTTCCGGGACGATGCGGGTCAGGTCGTGGGTCCGGTAACGGATCAGCGGCGCGCCCTCCTTGCGCAGTGTGGTGATGACCAGCTCGCCCAGTTCGCCGTCGGGCAGCACCTTGCCTGTCTTGGGATCGATGATCTCGAAATAGAGATAGTCGTCGAAATAATGCATGCCCGTATTGTATTCGCAGTTTATGGCGATGCCCGGCCCGTAGACCTCCGTCAGCCCATAGATATCATAGAGCTCTACGCCCAGTTCGTCAGCGATGCGGGCCCTCATCTTGGCGCCCCAGCGCTCGGAGCCAATGATGCCCTTTCTGAGGGACAGCTTGTCCCGGATGCCCCTCTTGTTGATTTCTTCTGCCAGCAGCAGCGCGTAGGACGACGTTGCACAGAGCACCGTGGTATTCACATCCTGCATGAACTTCAGCTGCTTAGCCGTATTGCCCGGTCCCATGGGAATGGTCATGGCACCCAGACGCTCAGCTCCCAGCTGGAAACCGATGCCCGCTGTCCACAGTCCGTAACCCGGTGTGATCTGTACCCGGTCCATGGGTGTTACACCGGCGAACTCATAGCAGCGTTTGAAGAGCTCCGCCCAGTCCAGCACATCCTGCTGGGTATAGGGGATGATGACCGGCGTTCCTGTGGTGCCGCTGGATGAGTGGATCCGGACGATCTTCTCATCGGGCACGGCAGAAAGACCCAGGGGATAGGCATCGCGAAGATCCGCCTTCTCCGAGAAAGGCAGCTTCTCAAAGTCTTCTTTTGTCTTTATATCTCTGGCTTCCACGCCCTTCAGGCGCTCCGCGTAAAATCCGTGTGCCGCCTTGACCCGCTCGATCTGGTACCGGATCTGGTATAACTGCTCTGCTTTCATTCTCATGTTCTTTACCTCACTTCCGCGGCTCCCAGCGCCAGTGCCCGGCGGTTCATATCCAGCAGTTTCGGCTTGAGCCGAAGGGCCAGCGCGTTCTCTATATCTTCCAGACCGAGGCCCATGTCGCCGGCTCCGGCCATGGCTCCCACAAGAGCCACATTCAGCACCTTCGGGGAACCGCATTGGGTAATTATATCATCGGGGTCTATTACATAGCAACGAAGAATATGATCTTTCAGAAAATTTACCGCATCTTCTCCCCGGTACCCGCTCTGTCCCAGAGACGCTGTCACCGGCCGGACTTCCCGGCTGCAGACGATCAGCGCGCCGTCTTTCTTAAGATAAGGCAGATTCCGCAGCGCCTCTCCCGGCTCGAATCCGATCAGAACATCTGCCTGTCCTTCCGGGATCAGCGGCGACGTTACTTTCTCCGAAGGCACCTCGCCGATGCGCACATGGCTGACAACGCAGCCGCCCCGCTGGGCCATGCCGATGGTTTCCGCCGTCCGGGCGTCACAGCCCCGGAGCATGGCAGCCGCGGCTATAATCCGGGAAGCCAGCACCGTACCCTGGCCGCCCACGCCGCATAATAAACAGTTCTTCATCGTGACACCTCCAGTCGAAACGCCCTGGCAGGGCAGAGCTGGGCGCAGAGGCCGCAGCCGGTGCACAGAGATCCGTCCACCCTGACTTTGCCATTTTCATCCGTTGAAAGTGCCGGGCAGCCGATCTCATTGATGCAGTACATGCAGCCAACGCATTTTTCTTCGTTAACAAAAGCCTGACCCCTCGGCGGAACGATCGCTATGCAGGGGGATTTGAATATGATCGCCCGGACGCCGCTTTCGCTGATGGCTGTCCGGACCGCCCTAAGGGATTTCAGGAAGTTCAGGGGATCCACAGTCTGGACGCTTTCCACACCGATGCCCCGGAGCACCTGCTCGATATCCACTGGCTTTACATTCTCGCCCATCATGGTCCTGCCGATGCCCGGGTGAGGCTGGTGGCCAGTCATGGCTGTGGTGGAATTATCAAGGATGCAGACGATCAGCTCCGACTGGTTGTAGACGGCATTGACGATGCCCGTGATGCCGCTGGCAAAGAATGTGGAATCGCCGATGAAGGCGAAATTCAGTGTGCTTTCGTCCGCATGACCCATGCCCTCTGCCAGTGTGATACCTGCTCCCATGCAGAGACAGGTATCTACCATATCCAGAGGCGCCGCGTTGCCCAGCGTATAGCAGCCGATATCGCCGCTGAATATGGCCTTCCGGCCTTCTGCGGCTTTCTTTACCGCATAGAATGCGCCCCGGTGGGGGCACCCGGCGCAGAGGACCGGCGGCCGAACCGGAAGCTCGGGAGCATGCTCCGCCTCAGTGATCTGCGGAATGGGGACGAGGCCCGTCTGCTCCGCCAGAATGCCCGCAACCGTCACTGCGCTCAGCTCACCGGCAACGGGTACCGTACCCGTTCTCTTGCCCAGCACCGGCGTTCCGATCAGTTCTTCGCCCTTCACTGTGATCAGAGAATCCTCTATGAATGGATCCAGTTCTTCAAAGACAAAGACCTTATCTACCGAGCGCAGAAATTCGCTGTACTTTTCCTTCGGCTCCGGATAGGGCGCCTGAACGTCCAGCACCCGGAAATTCTCTTCGTGACCGAGGATCGCATCCTTAACATAGGAACAGCTGATGCCGCCGCAGGCTATGCCCACTGTCCCTTCGCCCCGGACACTGTTCGCCTGTGACGCGCTGAATATGCCGCTGATCTTCTTCTCCCGCAGCGTGATCTCCTGCTTTCTCTGATAAGAAAGTCTGGGGAATATGACCCAGCCCGGATCCTTCTGGAAGCCGGGAGCCGGCTCCGGGGAATGGATCTCCGGCACGTCGATCACCGCACAGGAGTGGCATACCCGTGTCGTCGCGCGAAGGATCACCGGTGTCCGGTATTCCTCAGAAAGGTCAAAGGCGACCTGCACCAGCCGGAACGCTTCCTCCGGCGAGTTCGCGTCCAGCACTGGCAGACGGCTGTACCGGGCAAATGTCCGGGTATCCTGCTCTGTCTGGGAGGATATGGGGCCCGGATCGTCCGCCACATAAATGACCATGCCGCCACTGACACCTACATAGCTCAGGCACATGACCGGATCCGACGCCACGTTGAGTCCCATCTGCTTCATGGTGACCATGGAGCGGGCGCCGGCGTAGGACGCGCCCGCAGCCACTTCTGCCCCTGCCTTTTCGTTCACTGACCACTCCACATAAACGCCCCCGGGATTGCGCTTCGCAATAGTCTCCAGAGCTTCCGTCGAAGGCGTTCCCGGGTAGCCGCTGACAACCTGTACGCCGGCAGCCAGCGCGCCCACCGCGACGGCTTCATTGCCCATCAGCAATTCCTTCATCTGTTCTCTCCTTCCGATACCGCTTCCGCTGTTTTCGTCTCCCCGCTCATGGCAGCGAAGTACTCCTTCGCCTCCCGGCAGTCCCGGACGATCTGGTCTGACAGCTCCTGCACGTCGTCAAACTTTACTTCGTCCCTGGTCTTCTTCAGGAATTCCACAACGATCTTCTTGCCGTAAAGTTCCTTATCAAAGTTAAAGATATGTGTTTCCACATTCTTATCGTATTTTCCGATGGTAGGCTTATTTCCCACGTTCGTTACGGAAGGATACTGCACGCCGTTATAATCACAGTACGTGATATATACGCCGTTGGGCGGCGTGACCATGCTGTTGTCGATAACAAGGTTAGATGTCGGGAAGCCCAGTTTACGGCCCAGGCGGTTGCCTACGACTACCTCGCCGCCGATCTCGTAATTCCGGCCCATATATGTCATGCACCGCTCCACCTGACCGGCGGCAATGATCGTCCGGATCATGGATGAGCTGACCACGTTGCCGTTGATTTTGAAGGGCGGCATCTCGTATACCGTAAAGTCCCGGTCGATCCCGATGTTTCGGAGCACGTCGGGGTTCCCCTCCGCTCCTTTTCCGAACCGGAAGTTAAATCCGCAGAACGCCGCTTTCATATTAAACCGGGCAAGGAGGATATCCTTGATGAAATCCACGGGATCCATGTTCATGATCTCCTTCGTAAATGGAATATTGAACATGTAATCAACGCCCAGGGACTCAATAATAGCCTCCTTTTCGTTCTTATACAGTATGGACTTCACCTTCTTCACCTTGGGCAGCAGATCCTTCGGATGATTGGAAAACGTGAATACCGCGGATTTCAGTCCCCTCTCCTCTGCACACTGAACCATCTTTTTTATCAGCTGCTGGTGTCCGAGATGAACGCCGTCGAAATTGCCCAGCGCCACCGCGGTGGGCTCTATATCCTCGATCTGCTCAAGTTCCTCATATACGATCATTGATTAAGCACCTTCCGTTTTAAAAATTTTATCTGCGTGTAAGTTCTGTCCTTCCGGATCCATAAAGGCTACCCCGAGGAATGTGCCCGGGGAGTAGTCCTCCCAACCCTGTCCTGACGCGTAAACAGCGTAGGCTCTGCGGAATTCATCCCGTACCGGCAGGGGAAAATCCCGGGAGGCATAGACCGGTTCCCGGGTCACGCGGCAGTGACTCCGCCATACGGTGAGTCCGTTTGTCATCCGCCAGATATCTTTCCCCGCGATCTCTATGCGTCCGAAAGACGTCAGGGGCGCATCCGGCGGAACAATATGTGAATCCCTTTCTGAAGGGGAAAGGGATTCGAGAGCCGGCAGGTCAAGGCTTTGTTCCAAAGAAAAAAAGCCGCTGGCCTCCCGCGTCAGCGCTGACATGGCTCCCCCGGTTCCCAGGGCTTCTCCCGCTTCCTGGCAGATGGAGCGGATGTACGTGCCCTTGGAACACTGGCACTGGAACGTCACGCTGCTGTCATAGCCCTGTCCGAGATTTACGGACTCCAGGGTCAGAGATCGGATAAAGACCTGCCGGGTCGGGATCTCCACGGTCTGTCCTTCTCTGGCATACTGGTAAAGACGTTTCCCATTCACCCGGATCGCCGAATATATGGGCGGCGTCTGGGTGATCACCCCGCGGAACGGACGGAACGCGCGGATCACATCCTGCTCCGTCACCTGATTTACCTGCTCCTCCGGGACGCGGCTGATCTCCGTGCCCCAGACATCCCCCGTGTCCGTGTGCCGGCCAAGGACCATGGTGCATCGGTAGGTCTTAAAATCCATGTCCAGATATTCTATGATCCGGGTGGCCCTGCCGAGGCAGACCGGGAGCACGCCGGTGGCCATGGGATCCAGGGTGCCGGTATGGCCCGTTTTCCGGATTCCCAGCGTTCGCCGCACGATATTCACCACATCCCGTGACGTCATGTTCTGGGGTTTGCTGATGTTGATGATTCCGTCTTTTACCATATTTACATGTACTCCAGCACCTTGGCCAGCAGATCCCGCCGGGCGTCTTCCAGTGTCCCGTAGTATGTACAGCCCGCTGCCTTGGTATGGCCGCCGCCTTCAAAAGCCGCTGCCACCCTTGCCACATCGTAGTCTTTCTTTGACCGCAGGCTGACGCGGATGCGGCCTTCGTCCTCTGTTTCCTTGATGAATACGGCGACCTCCACGCCGTCGATGCTCCGCAGTTCGGAGACGATGCCGTCCGTCTCATCGGGAGCAGCGCCGCATTCCTCCCGCATTTTAAGCGTGAGATATGACATAGCGACTTTTCCGTCCGCGAAAAGCTCCAGGTTTTCCATGGCCCTGGCCTGGACCTTCAGCTTGGCGAGATGGACCGTCTCGTATATTTCTACACTCACGCCGTTCGCGTCTATGCCGCAGTCGTAAAGATCCGCGGCGATGTCATGGCTCTGGCGGGTCGTATTGGAATACTGAAAATTCCCGGTGTCTGTAGTGATCGCCGCGAACAAAGCCTCGCCTGCCTCTTTATCCACTTCTTCACCCATAGCACGGATGAGCTGATAGACAAGCTCTCCCGTGGCTGCCGCGCCGGGATCGATATAGTTATAGTCGCAAAATGGTTCGCTGGTCTTATGATGGTCCACGCAAATATGGACCTTTCCGGTCATGAACCGATCCGCCCGTTTGGGGAAGCGGGTCAGGTCGCCGCAGTCTACGCACATGGACACATCCGGTTCGCCCAGCACATCCTGGTCGAATGTGGTATAGTCCCGGTCGAGAAACTGCAGGTTTCCGGGCACTTCGTCCTCTATGAGGATCCAGCTTTCCTTTCCCATGCGCCGCAGGACATGGCAGATGGCGGCTGCAGATCCCACGGCGTCGCCGTCCATATTGTAATGGGTGACGATCAGGACGCTGTCCGCCTTCTTCAGCTGATCCCCTATGGTCTTAAAGCTGTCATTCTTCATGATCGTCCTCATCTTCCGGTTTGATATCCAGGCTGCGGATGACCTCATCGATGTGCCGCCCGTATTCCATGGAGCGGTCGATTTTAAACGTCAGCTCCGGCACCCGGCGGAGACGCATATTCTTTCCAATCTCCCTGCGGATCATACCCGCGGCGCTTGTCAGGCCCTCGATCACCTGCTCCTGCCGCTCTCTTGCTTCTTCACTTTCGTCGTCTGCCATGTCGAGTACGGTGACATAGCAGGTGGCGTAGCTGTTATCTCTTGTCACATCCACGCCGGTTATGCTGATCATGCCCTCCAGGCGCGGGTCCTTCAGTTCTTTCTGGAGCATATCCGCGATGAGTTTCTTTATTTCCTCTCCCAGACGCCCCTGTCTGTATCCTTTTCCCATGATATATTCCTTCTTATCTCTTATCCTTTTCTTCTGCCAGGCGGGCAGCCGCTGCCGCCGCCGGCGCTGTTTTCCGTGCTTCCTCTTCCAGTTCCCGCAGCGCTGCTTCCGAAGCCCTCTCTGCCTGCACCTTGCTCGCGGGCTGCCGGACTTCCTCCTCGCTGATCTTTCCTTCCTTCGCAAGAGCGACCTGATCCAGCTTGTGAAGATCCGGATGGACGTATCTGTGGCGTTTTACGGTTACTTTCCCATAGTTTATTGCCTCTGCAGGGCACCGGTTGATGCAGGCGGTGCATTTGAGGCACGTGGGACTGGTCCAGATGGGACGGCCATCCTGCATGGAAATGGACCGGGTCGGGCAGATGCGCTGGCACTGTCCGCAGCTGATGCATTTATCCGTCACGCAGAAAGCCCTGGTGCTGCTCATGGCGCCCATTGCCGCCTGCATAGCCCGGGTCTGGACTTCCGCCCCAATGGCGGAATGATAGGGCTTGCGGTGGTTATAGGCCATAGAATCCAGTACGTCCCGGATCCTCTCGTCCGAACGTTTCAGCGTCATGAGCGCCGCTTCCCGGATCGGGGGATCGTAGAGGCATATGTAATTCGCCGGCATCTTCACATCGTAGAACGCGCGGACGGTTATGCCTTTGTCCCCAAAGGCCCTGGCAAACCTGCGGTCGCATGCCGCCGGCGATGTTCCGCAGGTCGCAATGCCCACGACCTCCGGCGTTTCACCCTGGATGTCCATGTCCCGGATAAAATCCCGTACAATATAGGGCAGTCCGCCGTAATATACGGGGAAAACAAAGACTGCCGCCTCCCCTTTTTCAAATGTATATGTATATTCCGAATCCGCCGTGGCCTTCGCCATGTCAACGCATACCCCGCCGAAGCGGCGGCGCACAGCCATAGCCACGTGCAGGGAATTACCTGTGCCGCTGAAATAGAATATCATGATATTTCCTCCCCGGCATGGCGCAAAAGTCGTCTGCGGCCGGCGCAGGCGACTTGTTTGCAATGCTTATTTTCTCTCGATCTGAACCATGGTGAAGCACTCGATCACGTCTCCGATCTTGATATCGTTGTAATCTTCTATGCCGATACCGCACTCATAGCCCTGATTGACTTCCTTCGCGTCATCCTTGAAACGCTTGAGGGATGAGATCTTGCCCTCGTGGATGACGATGCCGTCGCGGACAAGGCGGATCTCCTCGTTGCGGACCACTTTGCCCTCGGTGATATATGCTCCGGCGATGATGCCTACGCCAGGTACCTTAAATGTATCTCTGACCTCTGCCTTACCCAGAACTTCTTCTTTATATTCCGGATCGAGCATGCCCTTCATAGCTGCTTCTACATCGTTGATCACATCGTAGATGACGCGGTAGAGGCGGATCTCTACGCCATGCTGGTCGGCCATATTCGTCACTGCCGTGCTGGGCCGTACGTTGAAGCCGATGATAATGGCTCCCGCGGTCTCCGCCAGCATGATATCAGATTCTGTGACTGTACCGACGCCGGAATGGACAACGTTTACCTTGACCTCGTCGTTGTTCAGTTTCTCCAGCGAGGAGATCATGGCTCCCACGGAGCCCTGAACGTCTGCCTTGATGATCAGGTTCAGTTCCTTGACCTCGCCCTCCTGGATCTGGCTGAACAGCTTGTCCAGCGTCATGCTGGCATTCTTGGCCAGTACTTCCTCACGCAGCTTCTCCTGACGGTGTCCGGCGATCTCCCTTGCCACTTTCTCGTCTCTGACTGCGTTGAACTCGTCTCCGGCCTGGGGAACATCGTTCAGTCCCAGGATCTCAACGGCAGTAGCCGGTCCGGCTTTCTTGATCGTTCTGCCGCGGAAATCGGTCATGCGGCGGATACGTCCGTGGCATGTACCTGCGACGATGGACTGGCCCGCCTGCAGCGTTCCGTTCATGACGAGAAGGGATGCAACAGGGCCCTTGGCCTTATCCAGCTTGGCCTCGATGACGGATCCCAGCGCCAGACGGTTCGGGTTCGCCTTCAGTTCCAGCACCTCTGCCTGAAGGAGGATCATCTCCAGCAGGTTCGTGATGCCTTCGCCGGTCTTGGCGGATACAGGGACGCTGATCACGTCGCCGCCCCAGTCTTCTACCAGGACGCCCTGATCTGCCAGTTCTTTCTTGACCCGGTCGGGATTGGCTCCCGGCTTATCCATCTTGTTGATCGCAACGATGATGGGCACGTCCGCAGCCTTGGCGTGGCTGATGGACTCTATGGTCTGGGGCATGACGCCGTCGTCTGCCGCTACGACCAGTACAGCGATATCGGTGATGTGGGCGCCGCGGGCACGCATGGCCGTGAATGCCTCATGGCCCGGCGTATCCAGGAATACGATCTTCTGTCCGTTGATCTCTACCTCGGAAGCACCGATGTGCTGGGTGATGCCGCCGGACTCCTGAGCGGTAACGTTTGTATTTCTGATGGCGTCCAGCAGGGATGTCTTACCGTGGTCAACGTGACCCATGACGGTGATGACCGGCGGACGGGGTTTCAGATCCTTCTCGCGATCCTTGAAATCTTCGATTCCTTCTTCTACCTCTTCCTCTTCTACCTTGCCGATGGCTACCTGAATGCCCAGTTCGTCTGCCAGGAGCAGAACGGTATCCTCATCGATGTTCTGGTTGATATTGGCCATGACGCCCATCTTCATCAGTGTCATGATGACTCTGGACGTAGAAACCTCTGCCTGCTCGCAGAAACCTGCCACGGTGATGGGCACGTTGATGCGGATGGTGCCTTCGGGCAGTGCTTCTTCCATTGTCTCCGGCTCCGCCTCCTGCTTCGGCTTATTGTATTTCTTCCGTTCCTTCTTCTCCAGGGACTTCTGCTCGAACTTGGCGAACTTGCTTCTGTCGTCGTTTCTGCCTCTCCGGTTGTTCTTGCGTCCATGAGCGTTTCCGCCGCCGGAAGGTCTGGAAGCGCCTGCATCGGCATGCATGGGACGGTTTCCGCCGGGCGCAGCCGGTCTCTCACCGGGACGGCGCCTGCCGTTATTATTGCGGTCGTTATTATTACGGTCATTTCTGCCGTTCTGGCCGCCCTGTCCGTTTCTGCCGCCGGCTCTGCGGTTGTCGCGGCCGTTTCCTCTGCCCTCGCCGCCGCGGTTATCTCTTCCGCCTCTGCGGTTGTCCTTGGCGCCGCCGTTATTCTTTCTGCGGTCCTGTCCGCCCTCTTCCTTCTTTACCGGATTCTGGGCAGCTCTCTTTATGACCTTGATCCCTGTGATGCGCTCGCTTTCCAGCGCCTTGATGGGACGGTCCTCCGGTTTCTTCTCTGTCTTTTTCTCCGGTGCTTTATCTGACGGTTTCTCTGCGGACTTCTTCTCTGCGGCTTTCTTCTCTGCCGGCTTGTCCGCAGGCTTCTTGTCAGCGGGCTTCTCTGCAGATTTCTTTTCAGAAGCTTTGGCTTCTGCCTTTCCTTCCGCCTTCCTCTCCGGTTTCTCCGCTGCCGGCTCCTTCTTCGGCTCCGGCGCGGCAGCCGGTTTCTCTACCTTCTTTTCGGCCTGGGGGGCAGCCTGGGCTTTGTCATCCCCGCTTGTCCCATTCTTCTTCGCCTCGCGGCGCGCCAGCATATCCTCGTCTACCACAGGTCTCCCTGCAGGCGGTCTGTGGCGGTTCGCGAGGAATTCCTCATCGACGATCGGAACTCCAATAGGAGGCTTATGCCCTGCTGTCTTCTGTTTCCTATTATCCTGGCCGGCGCCGTTCCCCCGGAGCTTCGCTGCATCCTGCTCTGAGAGGACACTCATGTGATTCTTCACATCGATGCCCATGGCAGAGGCTCTGGAGACAAGCTCTTTGCTGGGAACACCCATTTCCCGGGCAAGCTCAAATACTTTCTTGGTCATAACACCTCTCCTTCCGATCCCGATTGTATGCGGTCTATTTCTTTCTTTATTACGTTTGCAAAATTCCTGTCGGTCACAGCGAATACACTGTTGTCGCTGTTTCCGGTCATTCTCGATAACTCATCTTTCGTTCCGAAAACTCTGATGTCCGTCCCATGCGATGCACATTTCTGAGTCATTTTCTTGACGGTGTTTTCTGATGAATCGCCCGCTACAATCAGCAATCTGACTCTATGTCTTGCTATCAGTGACAGACACGTATTGTATCCTGTCTGGAGCTGACGCGCTCTGGCGGCGAATCCCAGATAGGCGGACAGCTTATTGTCTGTCATCTGATATCTCCTCAAATATTCTGTCTATCTCAGCGTCCGGAAAATTCTGTTTGAAGTTCCGCTGCAGGGCCTTCTTCTTTCTGGCCTGGGCAGCGCACTCCGGGCTCCCCTTACAAAGGTAAACGCCTCTTCCCTTGGCGCGGCCGGTGCGGTCCACCGTCAGCTCGCCCTCATAGCACGCGATGCGTATGAGCTCCGCCTTGGGTTTGGATTCCATGCATCCGATGCAGCGCCTCATGGGCACCTTGAATTGATTTTTATTACTCTTCTTCAGACTCAACCGTTTCCTCCTCAGGCTCCGCCGGCTCCTCGGCGTCCTGAGCCTCTTCATCCTCTGTGACCTCTGTGATCACGTCGTCCGCTGGTTCTTCGTCTTCCTGTTCTTCCTCAGCTGGTTCCTCGTCGATATCGGCTTCCGCATCTTCCGGCTCTTCCGTCGCCAGATCATCCTCCGTTTCCGGCTTCTCGTCCGTCAGGATCTCATCCTCTTCTGCCGGCTCAGACTCATCGTAATACTCATCCTCAGGAACATCCTCATCCTCGTAATATTCCTGGTTCTCCAGCTCCTCAAAATACTGAGTGTGGCTCTTGATGTCGATCTTCCACCCGCTGACCTTGGCTGCCAGGCGCACATTCTGTCCCTGTTTGCCGATGGCCAGTGAAAGCTGATAATCAGGAACGACAGCTGTCGCCATGCGGTTTTCCTCATCGTCGATGATGACCTCTTCCACAGAAGCGGGGCTCAGCACATTGCTGATCAGCTCCTGGGGATCATCGCTCCAGAATATGATATCTATCTTCTCACCGTGGAGCTCGTCCACGATAGACTGAACGCGGCTGCCTCTCGTTCCGACGCAGGCACCCACCGGATCCACATTCTCGTCCTCCGACCAGACCGCCATCTTCGTTCTGGATCCCGCTTCTCTTGCGATGCCGCGGATCTCTACGATGCCGTCCTGGATCTCCGGAACCTCCAGCTCAAACAGCTGCTTGACCAGCCCGGGATGTGAACGGGACAGGAACACCTGAGGTCCCTTGTTCGTCTTCTTTACATCCATAATGTAGACCTTGAGCCGCTGGTGCACGTCGAAGCTCTCGCCCGGCACCTGCTCGTTGGCGGGAAGGATGCCCTCGGTGCGTCCCACGTTAATGAACATGGTCTGTCCGCTCTTGCGCTGGACGGTACCCGTAAGGATCTCTCCCTGGCGGGTAACAAAGTCATCATAGACCATTCCCCGCTCAGCTTCCCTGATTCTCTGGACCACGACTTGTTTGGCAGTCTGCGCCGCGATCCGTCCGAAGTCTCTCGGTGTAACGGCAAACTCGATGGCGTCGCCGATCTCATAACGGGGGTCGATCTCGTGAGCCTCTTCCAGGCTCATCTGGGTCATATCATCCTCAATGTCCTCTTCCGCAACGATGTCCTTCCTGCTCAGTACTGCAATGTCGCCTGTCTCCTTATCAATGACCACGCGGACATTCTGGGATGTCCCGTAGTTCTTCTTGTATGCAGAGACCAGGGCAGACTCGATGGCATCCAGAAGAATGTCCCTGGAAATGTGCTTTTCCTTCTCCAGTTCTCCCAGTGCTTCAATAAATTCTCTGTTCATCTTGTTTGGCTCCCTCCGTTGCGCTAAAAAATGACTGCAAGGCAGGTCTTGGATACCTGCTCCAGCGGAAATTTCAGTTCTCTGTTATCTTCCGTCCGGATTATCACTTCGCCGCCGGTGAGTCCCAGCAGCGTTCCCTGATACTCCTTACTTCCTTCAAAACTCTTATAGAGGCGGACGTCCACCACCTCCCCGGTAAACCGGTCGTAATCCTTCTGTTCGTACAGCTGCCGGTCCATGCCCGGTGAGCTGACCATCAGATAATAGTTCTGGGGTATGGGATCCGTCTTATCCAGCTCCTCACTGAGATACCGGCTGACCGTCTCACAGTCGTCGGTGCTGACGTATTCCCCGTCCTTGCGGTCGATGAATACGGACAGATACCATTCCTTTCCTTCTTTCCTGAATTCCGTATGATAAAGTTCCAGCCCGTGCTCCTCCAGAAATCCTGAGAGGATGCCGGATACGATATCTTTTACCTGTATTTTGGCCATGCTTCTGTTCTCCTGACCCCGCGGGACGATATCTCACTCCGATTGCAGTGCAATCTTCGGCACGTGATTCATCCCCTACAATAATTCAAGAGTGGGTAATGCCCACTCTTGTTTGCCTGCCAGTATTAAAATTCCAGCACATCTATAGTACCATAGGTGATTCGCCCTGTCAACATTGAGTTTTCAGATTGCAGCTGATGTACTTCCGTCCGAATTTAGCTGATCCTCTGCCTACTCAAATCCGAACATGTCCTCTGCGGTATACAAGTGAACATTGTTCGCCTGTTCTATATCTGAAGAAAACCCGGATTTTGAGAAGATATAATACTGCCTGCTGAGCTTTTCCGAAAAGATCGAAGCGCTTTCCCTGAGGTGCTCCAGCATGGCATTCGAAAAATATTTCTTTCGGTATTTGCATTCCACTACCAGAAGCGTATCTCCGGAGCGGGAAAGACCGTCGATTTCCACAGATCGCCCCAGTGTGGTCTTATCAGCCCTGAAATTCTGAATTTCCGGAAATACACCTGGAAGATTTCCTTTTCTGTTCTCCTGATCCAGAAAAAGCAGCACCGTATCTTCAAAGCCTCTGTCCAGAAAATCTTTTATCATAACTGACAAGCTGGAAAGCACCTTTTCTCCATTGACCCGTATCAGTTCCTGTCTGTCATAGATAAAGAGATACCAGAATCGCAGCATGGGGTCGGAAATCACATAATAGTGGCTGTTTTTATTTCCCATAAACGTCGACCGCTTTTCCAGAATCTCACTTTTCAAAAGGGTCTTGATATATTTGGAGACCTTGCTGCTCTCTTCATGGATATCCATGCTGATATCCTTTACCGTATAATGTCGGTGAGCAACCGACCGAAGAATGGCGTTATACACGTCCTGAACTTTTGTGGAATTTGAAAGAACCTGATCCGGCAGATTGAAGAATGTACCGAATTCATTGAAAAAGAGCCGCTCCATGTTCTCTTCAAAAGAGGCAGCCCTGTCAATCGACGCAAGATAATACGGGTAGGAGGACATCAGGGAAAGATATGCACACTTCTCCTCTGTCGGCATTCCTGTCAGAAATAAAACCGCTTCATCAAAAGGCATTTTACCGATCCGCATCTCAAAAGTGCGTCTCTTATACAGGGGGGATTTTTTATCCTCCAGCTCATTCTTTAAGAAAGAAACGTCACTCCCAAGGATCAGCATAAACATATTATTCGGTGCCCGGTCCACGTATTCTTGTAAGGTCGAAGGGAAAGATGGATCCTGGGAAACAATATACGGATATTCATCGATGACAAACAGGAATCTTTCGTCTCCTGCCGCCTGCAGCACTGCATCAAAAGCTTCCTGCCAGCTTGAATAAACGAAGGAAAGCGGAAGACCCATGACTTTGTTCAGTTCGTAGGAGAAGGAACGGAGATTACCATAGGACGTATCCTGCTTCGCCTGAAAAAAGACTCCCCTTTTCCCTTCAAAGAAATGTCTGACCAGTACAGATTTGCCGATCCTTCGTCTGCCGTATATCACGCCGAACTCTTTCCGGCCGCTGGAACACCTACGTTCCAGCTCTTTTAGTTCCCTGTTCCTCCCATAAAACATATTATTGTCCCTTCTTTGCCGTTTAATTGTATACTCTAGAGTTAGTAACTCTAGAGTTAGTAACTTCTTTTACTATATCACAAATCAGTCAGTCCCGGTAGCCCCTGTGCATGAAAAAATCCTGCTTACCGCTGATTGCAGCAGGTCTGCAGGATTCTCCCTTTCATGTGCGCTTTCACGGCAGATTACTGTTTCCGTACCTCTTTATTATATTGTTTTTCACAGGCTGCATATTCTGTTTTGAACTCAGCAAACTGATCAGACTTTCTATATTCCGACACAGCATCCGCCACGAATTCATCCCACCTGGCATAATCATCCTGTCTTTTCTTTTCCGCTTCCTCTTCCGACACTTCTCCCTCGGGAACATCCTGGATTTGGCTGAAAAGCTTTGAGCGGAGAAGAACATCTCGATAGGATTCTCTGTCCCTTAGTACGACATTTTCAAAACTTGTCCCCAGCGACGCAGCTGCCTTCTGATACTGCTCATATTCGTCACTGTCTTTTGCATCCTTAAAAAATCATCGAGATATTCACTGAGTTCTTTGTCCGTAACAGTGACCCCATGATTATCCGCATACCAGCGCAGTGCCCTTTCCTTTATCAAATTCTTCTCTATATCAGCATTATTACTGTTTCCTCTGACTTCATTGAATAATAAAGTGGGTAAATACTGTCCTTACCCATTTTACTTTGCAAATCTCCTCTTGTCTTCTGTACTTCCATAGACAACTGGAGCGCTGCCTCTTGATCTGGCGTCTTTGCATTGCTATTCTCTGTATCAGCAGAAAACACGAAAGAAATAATGACAACTGCAGCAGCTATAATGATCACAAAAAACATTGTTCGGACGTTTATCAGTTTCTTCATAATAGTCCACCTCCAGTTACTCTGCCAATCAATACCAGCGGGGAAACCGGCTGTTTATGATAACAGACAATAGTTCAGGCTGTCTTTTCTGAAAGTGGATCGTCGATATCCTTTGCCTTGTATAGTTCAAAGGGGTCAATATCGACGCATCTTGTCTCATCTCGGTTACCATCAATGTCCCATGCTGCTGTACCGTTCATCACCGTCAGGCGATTACGGAATATCTTATCGTCTTTCAACGGTTGAAATACGCCGCCTTTTTCGATCAGAGGATTGACATCAAATCCTTTAATATGACCATCAGAGAAATAGACGGCGAGATGCTTGTTGTCAAGCGCAAGTACTTGGACTACTTCTGGATAATACTGCATTCGCACTCTCCTCCTACAATAGATTTGTAGGGTACAGATAATCTAACATCCAGTTAGGTATCCGTTCCCTCTCATGACTAAAGCTGTCAGAACAAAATGGCATTCTTACAGAGGGGAAATCTGGTTTAATGTCTTTGCCATCCTGGCGAGTTCCCAATTCTGCATTAATTCATCGCGGTGAAGTTCGTTCCAGGCAAGGACTAATTATAGCGCACGGGCAGATAATGCCCCTTCGATAACACAGCCATTCTGTATATCTACAATGCACTTATTGCCTGCATACTCCGCATGGAAATGTGGTGGGTTATGATCGCTGTAATACATGGTTATTTTTATACCACGGAAAATTGATATTATTGGCATGGCTACTCCTCGAACTTCGTTAATTCAATTATATCGTCGAGCAAATGGTTTTCCAAGTGTTTTCTCATTTTTCCACCGTCTCAAGGGCAAGCTGACCTCAAACGCGGATCCAATCTTCTAAGCATGTTGTCGGCATAATGTCGTATTCGCTTATATGCGTCAAGAGGGTCATTGTACAGTTACATTGACCCCTGAAGATCTCAGACAGTCGATGCTTTACTTTTTTCAGTATAACCATTCCAATCCGCTTTACTTTTTCTCGTTTTTGATAGAATAAAGTAAAGCAACAAAAAGGAGAAGGCTGTGTACTCGTATAGCGGATTATCTTTCCTGTGAACCGACAGATCTATACCGGGTCATCTCGGACAATCCGGTTCTCCAGCAGCTTCGAGACGAAACGAATGCCTGCATTACAATCTCATTCCTTTTATCATTGAAGACTCAAAGAAGGCCTATTATTACCGCTGACAGCATCATTTATTATTCACGACTTGCCGGATCATGCCGGAGCCAGGGCTTTGTTCAAAGCACCCAGCTCAGCTGATCCGTCTCCGGCAGCCCCCGGAACACCCCGTGCTCCCGGAGCACGTCCACCACGGCTTTGCTGATGTGGCTTCGGTTCATGGCGTCCTCTACGGTATCGAAGGGATGCTCCTCGTAGGCGTCGGCCAGGGCCCGGGCAGCCGTCTCGCCTACGCCGCTGAACGCCGCGAAGGGCAGCAGGACTTTGCCGTCCTTTACCCAGAACTTGAGGGCGTGGGACGCGCCCAGCTCCGCGTCGGTGAACGCGTAGCCCCGGGCGTACATCTCATAAGCCACTTCCAGGACCGTCAGCTCATCCTTATCCTTCGCCGTCGCGTTATTGCCCAGCATGGCGATCTCATCCATCCGATCAAGCACCGCCTGCTTGCCCTTCAGGATCACGTCCGCGTTAAAACTGTTCACCACCGTGGAGAAGAACGTGGCGTAGAACTCCGGCGGATAGTATACCTTGTACCAGGCCAGGCGGAAGGACATCATGACATAAGCCACCGCGTGGGCCCGGGGGAACATGTATTTTATCTTCTTACAGGAATCGATGTACCAGTCGGGAACGCCGTGCTCCTTCATGACGCTCTCGTCTTCCTCGGTAACAACGAGCTTCGGCTTGCGGACGTCCTCCATGATCCGGAAGGCGGTCTCATTCTCCACGCCCTTCAGGATCAGGTAGTTCATGATGTCGTCACGGGTGGAGATCACCTCGCTCATGGTCGCCGTGCCGTTTCGGATGTACTCCTGGGCGTTGCCCAGCCATACGTCCGTGCCGTGGGAGAATCCGGAGATCCGGACCAGGTCCGCGAACTTGTCCGGTTTGGCGTCGTCCAGCATCTGGCGGACGAAGGATGTGCCGAACTCGGGGATCGCGTAGCTCCCGTGAGTGAAGCGGTAATCAGGGTCTTTTATATCCAGGGCTTCCAGACCGTTGAATATGGTCAGCACCGACCGGTCTGACAGATCCACATCCATGGGGTCTATGCCCGTCATGTCCTGGAGCTGGCGGATCTGAGAGGGCACGTTGTGACCCAGGATATCCAGCTTCAGCAGGTTCTGGTCGATCTTATGGTAATCAAAGTGGGTGGTGACGATGTCCGACTTGGTATCGTTTGCCGGGTGCTGCACCGGACAGAACTCATAGATCTCATGATCATCCGGCACGATAACGATGCCTCCGGGATGCTGCCCCGTGGTCCGCTTCACGCCCGTGCATCCCTGAGCCAGCCGGTCCGCCTCAAACTTGTTGATGGGCCGTCCCGTCTCCTCCGCGAACTTCATGACATAGCCGTAGGCGGTCTTATCCGCTACCGTGCCTACGGTACCCGCCTTGAACACGTTCTTCTCGCCGAAGATCTCGCCGACATATTTATGGGCCCGGGGCTGGTACTCCCCGGCGAAATTCAGGTCGATATCCGGTTCCTTATTGCCCTTGAACCCCAGAAACGTAGCGAACGGAATGGTAAAGCCGTCCCGCTTCATCTCCGTCCCGCACTCCGGGCAGTTCTTCACGGGCATGTCCACGCCGCAGTCGTATTTCTGCATATCCCCCCATTCCAGGTGCTTGCAGTTGGGGCAGATATAGTGGGGATCCAGAGGATTGACCTCCGTAATGCCCGCCATGGTGGCAGCCAGAGAGGAACCTACGGATCCCCGGGAGCCGACCAGATAGCCGTCTTCGTTGGACTTGTGCACCAGCATCTGAGCCGATACATACATGACCGCGTAGCCGTTGCCGATGATGGCGTTCAGCTCCGTGTCCAGCCGCTCCTGGATGATGTCCGGCAGGGGGTCGCCGTAAATCTCGTGGGCCCGGTTCATGCAGGTGGTCCGCAGGGTCTCCTCCGCGCCTTCGATCCGGGGCGGAAACTTGCCCTTGGGCACCGGCAGGATGCCGTCGTCTATCATGTCCGCGATCTTATTGGTATTCTCTACGACCACTTCGTAAGCCCGGTCTTCGCCAAGGTAGGAGAACTCCTCCATCATCTCCGCCGTTGTCCGCAGATAGAGACCCTGTCCCTGCTCCGCGTCCTTAAATCCCATGCCCGCCATGAGGATATTCCTGTAAATGGCCGATTCCGGCTCATCGTAGTGAGCGTCTGTGGTAGCGCAGACCGGCTTGCCCAGCTTGTCGCCCAGAGCCAGGATCTTCCGGTTGATGTTCCGCAGATCCTCCCAGCCGGAGACCAGTCCGTTCTCTACCATGAACCGGTCGTTGATCAGGGGCTGGATCTCCAGATAGTCATAGCGACTGGCGATCCGCTCAATCTCTTCCTCAGAGAGTCCGTCCCGGATCGACCGGTACACTTCGCCTGCCTCGCAGGCGGAGCCGACGATGATGCCCTCCCGGTGCTCCTCCAGGACAGACCAGGGGATCCGGGGCCGTTTATAGAAATAGTTCAGGTGGGAGACGGACACCAGCTTGTAGATGTTCTTCAGCCCTTCCTGGGTCCGGGCCAGGAGAATGATGTGGTTCGTCCCCTTCTTTTTATAGTCTATGGAGCCGTCCTCCCGGATGCAGTCCGCGTCGTCAAACACATAGCCTTCCAGGCCGAACAGGACTTTGATCGGGTTCCCCGCCTTGGCGCATTTCCCCGCCGCGTTCGCCGCGTCCGGAAATCCCTGGACCACCCCGTGATCCGTGATCGCCACCGCCGGCTGCCCCCAGCCCGCGCTGACCTTCACCAGCTGGTCCACCTCGTTGAGCCCGTCCATAGCGCTCATCTTGGTATGGGCGTGGAGCTCCACCCGCTTCTTCCCCTCCCAGGTATCCACCCGGCGGGGCGTCTCCCTGGGATCGATGTTCTTCACCATGATGTCCAGACAGTTGTCGAAACGGTTCCATTCCGTCTCGCCGCTGGCTGCAATGGAGCTGCCGATCTTCAGCTTGTCCTCTACCTCGCCCCACTGCTCTTCCCTGATAAAGAACTTGAGGCATGCCGATGTCTTCTTGTCCGTGATGAGCAGGGAAACAAGCAGCTTCTCATTCCGCACCGGCCGGGTATCCTTCTTGAAGAGCATGCCCTCTACGGTAACGTGACCGGAGTCCGGCTTGAGGCTGACAAGGGGCACTGGATCCCCGTGAATCGGCCGGCCCAGGATCGCGCCGCCCTGGGCGAGAGGCCCCTTCGGCTCCCGTCTGCGGAAACCGCCGCCCCCCGCTGATCCGTCGAAGGACCCGCCGCTGCTCTGAGTGCTTTCTTTTTTCCTCTTTTTAGGAGCAGACGCCGCCTTTCGCGCCGTTTCTTCCTGCTCCTTCTCTACCTTCCGGTCATGCTCCTTCTTCGCCTTCTCTGCCTCATCATAATCTGCCTCGTCGCTTCGGAACAAAACCCTGACCTGCCGTCCGATCCGACTGTGGATCTTGGCCGAAAGATCCCGAGAAAGGCACCGGTTCAGCTCTTCCGTCGCCACATCCCCCAGAGCGTGGATCCGGATTTCGTCCCCCTCCACGTCCGCGCTTCCCCGGCGGACCGCCGCCTTCATGGGGCAGTCCGACCGGTCCACCAGGCGAAATACCAGGTCCGACAGGAACCGCTCCGGCTCCATGGCCGGATGCTCCCGGTCATAGGAATAGACGATCTCCACTCCTTCTATTCCCGGAATACTGTCCATCAGCTGCTTTCTGGCTCTCTGCTCCGCTTCCTCGGGCATGACGAAATTCAGGCTGACCAGTATATGGAGCAGCCTGTTTGATTTCAGTATAAACGCGTCCAGGATCTCACAGACCGCCTGGCTGCGGTCTGTGAGATCCAGCGCGTCCCAGTTTATATTCTCAGTCAGTATACGATTCATTCTCTTTGATCACCCGTAACAGTTCATCCGCAAGCTGCGCCTCCGGGACGGTTTTCACGATCTCGCCCTTCGCGATGATGACGCCCTTGCCGTCGCCTCCCGCGCAGCCGTAGTCTGCTTCCTTCGCTTCCCCCGGTCCGTTGACCACGCAGCCCATGACAGCGATCTTCAGCCCCGGCCGCAGATCCTTCATGTCCGCCAGGCGGCGGTCCACCTCGTCCGCCAGTCCTTCCAGATCGATGCGGGTCCTGCCGCAGGTGGGACAGCTCACCAGTTCATAGGGGCTCTCCCGCAGTCCTGCCGCCTCCAGGATCTCCCGGGCGAAGTAGACTTCTTCCACCGGATCCGCGGTAAGGGAGACCCGCATGGTGTCGCCGATGCCTGCCATCAGCAGCGCTCCGATGCCCACAGCAGAGCGGACTTTGCCCCGCCTGGGCGTCCCCGCTTCCGTGATTCCGATATGGAAAGGATGATCCGTCAGTTTCGACGCGATCCGATGGGCCTGGTAGTTCATGGCCACATCCGTAGCCTTTATGGATATGACCAGGTTGTCATAGTCCATATCCTCTATTATTTTAGCGCTGCGTATGGCGCTCTCCGCAAGCCCCCGGGCGGTGACGCCTCCGTCCCGCTCCACGATCTCTTTCTCCAGAGACCCGGAATTGACGCCCACTCTGATGGGAATGTTCCGGTCCTTCGCCGCGCTGACCACAGCCTGAACCCGTTCCCGGGATCCGATATTTCCAGGATTGATGCGGATCTTGTCCGCGCCCGCTTCTATGGCTCCAATAGCCAGGCGGTAGTCGAAGTGAATGTCCGCCACCAGGGGCAGATCCGTCTTCTTCCGGACGCTGCGGAAAACATCCAATGCCTCCTGATCTGGAACGGCGATGCGAACGATCTGGCATCCCGCGTCTCCCAGCCGCGCGATCTGCTCCATGATCCCCTTCTCGTCCCGGGAATCTGCGTTGGTCATAGACTGGATGCTCACCGGAGCGCCACCGCCCACGGCTACGTCTCTTATCATTACCTGTTTACTCATCTAAAACAGCCTCGTAATATCATTCCAGGTGACGAGGACCATCAGTGCCAGCAGAAGCCCCATGCCCGCCGCATGGACCGCCGCTTCCTGCCGGTCCGTTATCGCCTTTCCTGTAAACATTCGGATTATAACAAACAGAATGCGTCCCCCGTCAAGTGCGGGCAGGGGCAGCAGATTGATCACAGCCAGATTCAGGCTGATCAGCGCCATGAGATAGAAGAACGTCGTCAGTCCCATGGATACGGTCTGATGCACCAGGGACACCATGCCCACCGGCCCGGAAAGATCCTTCGCCTTTGCCTCGCCGGTAAAGAGCATCTTCAGCGACTCGTAGAGCTTGATGGTCATGTTCCAGGACGCAATGCAGCCGTTCTTTACCGCGATCACCGGATTATGGGATACCCGGGGCGATACGCCGATCAGATACCGGTCATTTTCTTTCACCGGGGTGATGTCGAATGTCTTCTCCTGTCCGTCACGGCTCACGACAAGGCGCACCGTGTCACTGCTGTTCAGGGACGCCGAAAGCTCGGACCATTTACTGATGGCTTTTCCGTCAGCGGAAACGAGCTGGTCCCCGGCCCGGACGCCGGCTTCCGCTGCCGGATAGCCGCTGTTCACCTTTCCAATCGTCGTCGTCGCTTCTCCCAGAACGCCCATGAGGATGCTCATGATGAGCACAGCGATCAGTACGTTCATCACCGAACCGGCGAAGAGGATGATCAACTTGTGGGCAGCGGACTGGTTGTTCAGCGCCCGGGGATTCTCCGAATCCTCGGACTCCCCTTCCATGGCGCAGTAGCCGCCGATGGGAAACGCCCGGATGCTGTACTGGGTCTCCCCTCTCTGCTTTTTCCACAGGGCAGGCCCCATGCCGAAGGCGAACTCGTTCACCTGCACACCCACGGATTTGGCAGCGATAAAATGTCCCAGTTCATGGGGAAATATCAATACGACGAAGAGAAATACCGCCAGGATCGCCGTTATCATGGGAGCCTGCTTTCTACTTCCGCCCGGGTCCGCTGGTCGATATCCAGGATCTCTTCTACATCTGAAACCTCTGCGTGACCGTGGGCTTCCAGCGCTTCTTCTATGCGGTCCGGGATCTCGGTAAATCCGATGCGCCGGTCCAGAAACGCCTGAACCAGCACCTCGTTTGCGGCGTTCATGATCACCGGTTCATTGCCGCCGGCTCTGCCTGCGTCTGCCGCGATCTTCAGACAGCGGAACACGGAGGTATCTGCCGGTTCAAATGTGAGAGCCCGGGCTTTGTCCCCGAAGAAATCCAGAGCGAGCTCCGGCGCCAGGTCCCCTGCGTCCAGCCGTTCCGGCCAGGAAAGAGCAAGGCTGATGGGCACCCGCATGTCCGGCGACGCCATCTGGGCAATGACCGAGGTATCCATGAACTCCACGGCAGAGTGTACCACACTCTGGGGATGAACAAGCACCTGGATGCGGTCCAGATCGATGTCGAACAGCCACCGGGCTTCGATCATCTCCAGTCCCTTGTTCATCATGGTCGCAGAATCGATGGTCACTTTCCGTCCCATGCTCCAGTTCGGGTGAGCCAGAGCCATCTCCGGCGTGACTTTCTCAAGATCAGAAAGGCTGGCGCCCCGGAAGGGGCCGCCGGAAGCGGTCAGGAGGATCCGCCGGACCTGCCGGTCCCTGTTCCCCTCCAGGCACTGGAAAATGGCGCTGTGTTCACTGTCCACAGGAAGCATGCGGACGCCGGATTCTCTCACCGCGTCCATGACAAGCCTGCCGCCGGTGACCAGCGTTTCCTTATTAGCAAAGGCAATGTCGCTGCCGGAAAGGATCGCCTGGTAAGTCGGCAGCAGTCCCCGGATGCCGGAAAGGGCACTGACGACCATGTCCGCGCCGGCAGTCGCTACCTCCCCCAGGCCTTCCTCTCCAAAGGCAAAGGAAACTCCCGGAAATTCCCACGCCAGCTCTGAGGCGTCCTCAGGCCGGTCGCATACCGCGAGTTTCGGTTTAAATTCTCTGATCTGTTCCCGCAGGAGTTCCACGTTATGACCGCAGGCCAGCGCCGTCACACGGAACCGGTCCGGGTGGCGGCGGATCACATCCAGCGTCTGGGTGCCGATGGATCCCGTGCTCCCAAGTATGGCTATGCTTTTCACCTCTGAATCCCCCCGTTTCTCCTGAGCGCCGCTTCCGGTCCCCAGGATCGTCCGCTCCCAGGCGCCCAGTTTATCTGCAAGCCGCCGGGGCACCAGGCCCTGCCGGCTCTCTATTTCGTGTTTTCCCATAAAAAATCCCCTTATACACCGAGCTGGAAATGGACCAGGACGATGGCAATGTAATAATAGACGAAGGGCGCGACGAAAAGGCAGCTGTCAAAGCGGTCCATGATGCCTCCGTGTCCCGGGATCAGATTGCCGTAGTCCTTGATGCCCATCTTCCTCTTATATGCAGAGGCGGTCAAATCGCCGCACATGGAAATGGGAGACCCGATGAGTCCGATGATGAGACAGTGGATAAACAAAGGCCTGATCAGGAACCATCCGAACAGTCCGCATAATACTGCACTGCCGATGACGCCGCCCACAGCGCCCTCCCATGTCTTCTTCGGGCTCAGATGGGGCGCCATCTTGTGTTTGCCCAGGAATACACCCGTAAAGTAGGCGAAGATATCCGATCCGAAAGCGCACAGCAGCACCATCCAGATCATGACGCTGTACTCCCCGCAGGTATCCACCAGAACGAAGTGGTAGGAGAAGAATATGATATAGACGATGCCCGTGATGGTTGCCATGGCGTCCGCCGGCTCCCTGTGCTCAATATTGAATAGATAGAGATTGCTGAGGATCACCGAGAGCGCCAGCCATCCCAGGATCAGGATGTTCTCTCCCGGCCACAGGCCGTGGATCAAGTAGAGCAGGAACAGGGAGATGTACGCGATCTTATAGGAAGGATGGATCCCCATGTGCTCAAATCCCTGGAAAAACTCCCGAACACCCACGAAGCCGATAAATATGCACAGCGCTGCCAGCCAGTAACTCCCCAGGTATACCAGTATGAGCAGCGGCACCATGCAGATACCGGATATGATTCTCGTCTTCATGACCCCTTACCTCTTCTTTCTCATTCTGCGGCGGCTCTTCCCCAATATAAAGAGCCGCCGTCTGTTCTGAAACCTCTTTTATTTTCTTCCGCCGAAGCGCCGGTCACGCCCCTGATAGATCTCGATCATTTCCTCGAACTTCTCCGGCGAAAAATCAGGCCACAGCGTGTCGGTAAATACGAACTCGCTGTAAGCGCACTGCCACAGCAGGAAATTGGAGAGCCGTTCCTCCCCGCTGGTGCGGATCACCAGATCCGGATCCGGCACATTCCCGTTCTCATCTCCGGTATAGAGATACCGGCTGACCGTCTCCTCGTCCGCCTCCGTTATTCCATCCGCGATCATGCGGTTCACTGCCCGGACGATCTCCGCCCGGCTGCCGTAATTAATGGCAATATTAAACTGCAGACCCGTATTATCCCTGGTCTGCTCCAGCGTCTTCTCCAGACTCTTCCGCGCCGCATCCGGGATCACACTGTAGTCGCCCAGGGCGCAGACCTTCACATTCTCCCGGTCCAGCTCATCCAGATCCAGCCGGACAAACTTTACCAGCAACTTAAAAATCCCGGAAACCTCCTCCATGGAGCGCTTCCAGTTTTCTGTAGAAAATGCGTAGACCGTAAGATATTGAATTCCCAGATCAGAAGCTCTGCGGACGATCTCCTTCATGGATTCCATGCCGGCATTATGGCCGGTGAGCCGGGAGACGCCGTTCCTTTCCGCCCAGCGGCCGTTGCCATCCATGATGATGGCAACGTGTCCGGGCATCCTGTTTCTGTCCAGCATTATACTTCCATGATCTCCTTGTCCTTGGCAGCGACCATCTCGTCGATCTCCTTGATGGCCTTGTCGATCTCCTTCTGGACCTCTTCCATCTCTTCCTTCAGGTCGTCCTCTGTGATCTCCTTCGCCTTCTGGGCCTTCTTCAGCGCGTCATTGGACTCTCTCCTGAGGTTGCGGACAGCGACCTTAGCGTCCTCACCCATCTTCTTGGTAGTCTTGGTCAGTTCCTTTCTTCTCTCCTCCGTGAGCTGAGGGATCTCCAGGCGGATGTTCTTTCCGTCATTGCTGGGCGTTACGCCGATATTTGCCATATTGATCGCACGCTCGATATCTCCGAGAGACTTGGGATCAAAGGGTGTGACCATCAGCATTCTGGGCTCCGGAACAGAGATCTGGCTCAGGTTCTTCAGGGGCGTCGGCGTTCCATAGTACTCTACGCTTACCTTATCCAGCAGAGCCGGATTGGCTCTGCCCGCTCTTACTGTATTCAGATCTTCCTTCAGTACAGACTTGGTCTTCTCAATTCTCTCCTGCAAACTCTTTCTTGAATGGCTCATAATGCTCCTCCTCTGCTGTTTTTCGAACGTTCAGCCCGCGGTATCCCGCAGGCCGAAATATTCTTTCTGCCGTATTCCGCCTCAGCGGATCAGTGTTCCGATCTTCTCTCCGCAGACGGCCCGGACCATGGAATTCTCCTCCGCCAGACCGAATACCTGGATCTTCATGTTATTTTCCATGCATATCGTAGCGGCTGTCAGATCCATGACCTTCAGACCCTGGTCGATGACCTCCTTCATGGTAAGCTCATCGTATCGAACCGCATTGGGATCTTCCTTCGGATCCGCAGAATAGACCGCGTCGATATTCTTGGCCAGCAGGATCATATCCGCCTGGATATTCACCGCCCGCAGCGCTGCCGCTGTGTCCGTGGAAAAATGAGGCTCGCCTATGCCGCCTCCGAAGATGACGACCTCGCCGTCTCCCAGCTCCTTCATGGCGCGGCGCCAGATATAGGGCTCCGCCACCTTCTGCATGGTGATGGATGACTGGACCCTGGCGGGCACGCCCCGGGCCTGCAGCGCGTCCTGCAGCGCCAGACTGTTCATGACCGTAGCCAGCATGCCGATATAATCCGCTGTCTCCCGGTTCATCCTCTCACTGCTGCGGCCTCTCCAGAAGTTGCCGCCTCCCACAACGATAGCCACTTCCACGCCCAGATCGATGAGCTGCTTGATCTCAAGGGCTACCTTGTCCGTCATGTCCTCGTTTATGCCGGTCTTCCCGTCTCCGGCCAGCGCCTCGCCGCTGATCTTCAGGAGGACCCGCTTATATTTCGGTTCCATATACGCTCCTTATGTTCTCGTAAATTTCTCAGAACA
The DNA here is from genome assembly GCA_900315125.1 of uncultured Eubacteriales bacterium. GTDB lineage: Bacteria > Bacillota > Clostridia > Peptostreptococcales > Anaerovoracaceae > Aminicella. The sequence continues at coordinate 17,467 of OMXT01000019.1, read as the reverse complement.
TTGTACCACATCAGACCATAGGGCTACAAGTGAAATCAGCCAAGCCCGTTGATATACTCCACCGCTGCCAGGGCTGCCACTGCTCCATCCGCTGTGGCGGTAGAAAGCTGCCTGACTTTCTTGGCCCGGCAGTCGCCGGCCGCGAAAACGCCGGGGGTCCGGGTGACGCAGGACTCATCGGCAGCTGCGTAGCCGCTGCTGTCCAGTTCCATCACATTGGCGAAATCCCCGTTCTCCGGTACCTGTCCTACAGCAACAAAGACCCCGCTGACCGGGAGTTCTCTCTCTTCGCCGGTTTTCACATTCTTTACTGTCAGCGTGTCCACGGCAAATTTCCCCCGGATCTCCTCCGGCACACTGTCAAGGACGAACTCTACATTCGCCTTGGATTCCAGCCGCTTGACCGCCGCTGCCTCGCCCCGGAACTCACTGCGCCGGTGAACGAGATAGACCCGGTTCACGATGCCGCTGAGAACCTCCGCGTCCTCCAATGCCGTGTTGCCGCCGCCGATCACCGCTACATCTCTGCCCCGGAAGAAGTTTCCGTCGCAGGTGGCGCAGTAGGACACGCCGGAGCCCGTAAGCCGGGATTCCCCTTCTATGCCTAATGTCCGGTTGGTGGCGCCCGCCGCGATGACCACTGCCCGGCCCTCATAGGCTCCGCTTTCTGTACGGACGATCTTCTTATCGCCCTGGTCTTCTATTCCCGTCGCCTTCTCACTGACGAACTCCGCGCCCAGCGCCGACGCCTGGTCATAGAGCTGCCGGGCGAAATCCACGCCGCTGATCTTCGGAATCGCCGGATAATTTTCTATCTCGGCGGCATTGACGATCTGACCGCCGTAGCCTCTGCCGGAAAGCACCAGCACGGACTTGCCCGCACGCAGACCGTAGACCGCCGCTGTCATGCCCGCCGGGCCTGCTCCGATTATTATGATATCCTTCATGTTTCCTCCCTTAATCGTCTCCTGTAATAGGCTCCTTCCGTTGTCTTCTGAAGGCAGGCGCTTTACCGCGGCTCCCTGCCCTCCCGGAACGCCTGGACCATGTCCAGTGTCAGAGAAATCTGGTCGTTGCCTATGGGGATGTCCTCCCGGTCGAACCATTCCGCCACTGCCAGCTCATCGTGATCCAGCGTGATGTCCGGATCACCGTCCAGATCGGCGAAGTAGCCGATCAGCAGATTGCTGTCCGTGCCCCATGGCTGAGTGGCGTAGTAACGGATGTTCTTCACCCGCAGCCCCACTTCCTCCATGACTTCTCTTTCTACTGTTTCCTCCGCCGTCTCGCCGATTTCCGTAAAGCCGGCAATCAGCGCGTATCTCTTGTATACCCTGCCGCTGTACTTCGTAAGCAGCAGTTTCTCCCCGCTTGTCACCGCAACGATCACCGCAGGGGCGATCTTCGGGTAGACTTCATTGCCGCAGACTGGGCATTTCAGCATCCGCTGGTGCCGGTCGTGGCGGAGCACCCCGCCGCACCTTCCGCAGAACCGGTTATCTCTGTACCAGACGGCCAGGTGATAGCCCGTCGCCGCCGCGAAACACCGGGCCTTGGCCTCCGGATCCGAATAGCGGAGCATGCGGACGTTTTCCATCGTCGCACCCGTTTTAGCCAGCAGTCCCTCCGGCAGTTCGCCGCGGTAAAGGAAATACTTTTCCCCGCTGATATCAAAGAGATACTGGCAGTCCGCCGGGGAAAACCCGTCCATATCCTTAACTTCCCCGTAGGACGGGAACTGGAGTGACGTCTCCTGTCGGTCATGTTCTGCCCTTTGGTCATCGATCACGCCGCGGATCTCCTCCGCGGACTCCCGGAGCGCCGGTTCCTGGCCGCGGCTGACGTCCTTCCCTGACGCCCGCACCGCTGCCCGGTTCCCGTCGAAGAACAGGACCAGATCGCCGTCCTCCGGCTGGAGATTATGATATTCATTGTGAAGCTTCTTCGGCGCGATATCCTGGATCATCTGTCATTCTCCTTTTCCTTCTCTTTTCTCATCTGCCTGCGTCTGCCGCCCAGCCGGCACAGTTCCCGGAACGCTCCTGCCTGCCCGGAAACCGCCGCCTCAAGCGCCTTCTCATAATCCGGCGTACCGTCCGGCCTGCGGTAATGGCTGCCGTATCCTATGGAGGGCATGACCTGGACCGCGTAACTCAACCCAGCCCGGTCAAATACTTCCATATTGCCGTCTATGATGCCGCAGACCGCTGCCACCGGGATACCCAGCCGACCGGCCCTCTTCAGGATCCCGCTGATCACCTTGCCCTCCAGACTCTGGGAATCCAGCTTGCCCTCGCCGGTGATGACCAGATCCGCGTCCGCCGCCAGTTCATCGAACTTCATCAGATCTAATATAACGTCTATGCCGTTCTTCAGCTCCGCGTCCAGAAAAGCACGGCAGCCCGCGCCCATGCCGCCCGCCGCTCCGCCTCCGGGAAGATCCCGGACGTCGACGCCCAGTTCTCTCTGCAGGACCGCAGCGTAGTCCGCCAGGTTCTCATCCAGCAGCTTCACCATGTCCGGATCCGCGCCCTTCTGGGGTCCGAATACCTGGGCCGCTCCCCTAGGCCCGTACAGCGGATTGGTCACATCGCTCATGACCGTAAATTTCACGCCCTGTATCCGCTGCTTCAGAGACGATACATCGATCCGGCGAATCCGGTTCAGGCTCCTGCCCACAGGAAGAAACTCCTCGTCCTCTTCATCCAGGAACCGAGCTCCGAGAGCCGCAGCCATGCCGGCTCCGCCGTCGTTGGTGCAGCTGCCCCCAAGGCCAAGATATATATGGCGGTGCCCCGTCTCTATGGCGTCCCGGATCATGCTCCCGACGCCGAATGTCGTCATCCGCGACGGATCCCGGGGCTGATCCTCAGACAGGAACCCCGCCGCTGATGCCATCTCTATGACCGCGTAATCGCCGAAGTCCCCGTAGTACGCCCCCAGCGCCTTTCCATCCGGCCCCAGGACTTCAACCTCCGCCTTCCTTCCCGGAACCGTCCGGAGAATACAGTCCACGGTCCCTTCGCCGCCGTCGGCAACAGGAGCGGATACCACCCGGACTCCGGGATCCCTCTTCTCCAAAGTCTGCTCGATCACGCGGCATACCGTGTCCGCGCTCATAGTCCCCTTAAACGAATCCGGCATAACCAAGTACTTCATCATGACCGCTTCCTTTCTCAAACAAAGCCCTTACCGGCTCTTTTCCACATGTCTCAGCGAAGACAGCCGGCAGGTAAACGTGATCTGTCCGTCCTTCCATCCCGCCGCGATATCGCCGTGATAGAGACTGCATATATTCTGGGCGATGGAGAGACCGATGCCGAATCCCTTCTTCTCTCCGCTTTCCGTATGATGGGATTCATCCTCCCGGTAAAACCGCTCAAAGAACCGGCTGTAATCCACCGTCCTGCCCTCCGCGTAGGAGTTGGAGACCTGTATGACCGCTGTCCTGCCCTTCTTATCGCTGGATGTCCGTACCGTCACACTGCCGTTCTCGTCACAGTATTTTATCGCGTTGTCAACCAGCACCCCCGTCAGTGTCTGAATACTGCTCTCGTTGGCTACGATGCGGACGTCCGGTTCCAGATCCATAGAGAATGCTTTCTGATCGTTCGCCGCTACGGCGGCAAAGGGCTCTGCCGTGTCCTTTACAAGGGCAGATACATCGATCTCTGCCGCTTCTCTGCTGTTTTCCTGCTCCTGGGAACGGGCGATCATGACAAGATTCTGTATCAGGCTGTCCAGCCGGTCCACCTGCTTCAGCGTAGAAGCCGTCCACTCCGACGGTCCGTCCAGCATCTCCATCAGTTCCGTATTGGAGCGGATCACGGCAAGAGGCGTCTTCAGCTCATGGCTGGCATTTGTAATAAAGCTCTGCTGCCTGCGGCTGTTTTCTATCATGGGTCCCACGGCCCTCCGTGAGAACTTCCGCACCAGCAGGTATGTGATCGCAATGCCGAGAAGGATCACGAACAATGTCAGGCTGGAGAGCCTCGTCAGGGTATAGAGCCCGTTCTCAAAATTCATGCAGGCGACGAATGTTCCATCCTCCGTCTTCTCGTACTCATAATAATACATGCCCCAGCGTCCAAACGTCTGCTTCCTTCCCGTAACGGACCGGGCAAGGACCAGCGCATCCTTTTTTTCTATGTCCGTCATGCGGAACATGTGTATCTGGGCGTCCTCTGTATTCTCTGTTCCCGACGGGAATACGACAGTAAAATACTGGGCATTATGGAGAATGTCTGTGCGCAGCAGGTTCAGCGCCCGCTGGAGCAGCTCCAGATCCTCATTGGACAGCCTGCTCTCCTGTTCATCCTTCCGCTCATCCAGCTTGCTGTCATCATAGTCGATGCCTTTCTCCGACTGAGCAAGGATCGCGTCCAGCGTAGCCCGCACCTGGTGCCTTGTGGTCACGATCTGGGCTACATTGATCACCGTTCCGAATATCGCCATGACGATCAGGATGGATATCATGGTCATGGCAATGAACCGTTTGCATAATCTTTCGATCTCCCTGGAATTCATTCCTCCGTTCCTCCGGCCAGTCAGGACTTTGTAATAAGGTGAAAGCTGCCGCCCTGTTCTCCCGCCACCTTTACAGATGACGCGATGGACTCAAGCTTCCCGTTCAGGTAGGAAATATAGAGCCACACCTCGTCGGCGCCGGCAGACGGATCATCTCTCCAGTTATGCTCCAGGAGATATTCCGTAGACAGTTCCCGGTCCCTGTTCACGATCAGCTCCTTCAGCAGCGCGCACTCCCGGCGGCTGAGATGAATGGAATTTTCCGCTGTCAGGGACATGGCCTCCGCGTCCAGCTTCAGATCCGCGAAGGTGAGTGCCGGCTCGTGATATGTATCGTAGGTCCGGAGCATGGTGCGCACCCGGGCCAGCAGTTCCTTCATGGCAAATGGCTTGGTCAGGTAATCGTTCGCCCCGGCGTCCAGGCCGTCTACCCGGTCATCGATCTCGGCTTTTGCCGTCAGGAGCAGCACCGGCGTATCGATGCCGGACTGCCGCGCCGCGTTCAGAACTTCAAGGCCTGACATGACGGGCATCATGATATCCAGTATGACGCCGTCATAGACGTTCTGCCGAAGTGCCTCCCACGCCGCGCCCCCGTCATACACCGGGTCCACCGCGTAGCCCGCGTGCTCCAGCATCACCGTGACCGCCCGATTCATGTCTTTCGTATCCTCTGCCAGTAATATTCTCATGTTCTCCTCCCGTCAGCCTCTCTGCACCATATTCCGTATGGTCTGCATGGAAACGTCCGTGGACGCCAGCTCGTCGGCGCAGCGTTTCAGTTCCTTCGTGATCAGTTCCAGATTGCCGCCCAGGGCCTTCTTGTATTTCAGCTGGTGCTCCAGGGCCGCCCACGTATCCATGGATATCGTCCTAAGCTGCGCTTCCACATAATAGCCCCGCACCCGCAGGATCATGTGAAGACTCCGGTATCCGTTGGGCTTGGCGTGGCGGATATAGTCTTTTTCTTCCACCAGTTCATAGCCGCAGCAGCCCTCCGTTCTGCCCACGAGATAATCGCGGATCATATACACCTGATCGAGGAATGGGCAGACCACCCGGATCCCTATGGAATCCGTCAGTTCTCCCAGCGCGCTTTCTGTCGTCTCCGGAAGGCCCCGGCGCCGGCACTTTTCCCTCATACTATCCTCGGATTTTATCCGGTACAGAAGATGCTCCACCGGGTCCGCGTCCTCGCTTTTCTTTTCATCTCTCAGTTTCTGAATGTTATCCACGACCTCCTGCATCACATCTTCCATCTCCGAAAGATGACCGCCGTATATAGAATCCTGTCCGCGATTATATATTTCCGCTGTCACTGCGTCTCCCCTCCCTGTTTCCTTTTCCAAAATATTATATACTATAATAAGGGCATCAGGTGAACGTTTTCTGTTGATTCAGGGTAGTTATCTCCACTCGTTCCCCGGCCGCTGCTGCCCGCCGGGTCTGCCCCAGAACGGGATCAGACCTGGATCCGCACGCGGCTTCCGCTGCTGAGATCCTTCGTCACGATGATCTGCCGGTCAATCCGCTCCTTCAGTTCCTCCACGTGGGAGATGATCCCGACAGCCCGGTTTCCGCTCTCCGTCAGCCCGGTCAGCGCGGCGAGAGCCTTCTGCAGCGTCTCCTCGTCCAGAGTGCCGAAGCCCTCATCCACGAACATGGTGTCAAACTGGACGCCTCCGGCGGCGGACTGGATCTCATCGGAAAGTCCAAGAGCCAGAGAAAGGGAAGCCATAAACATCTCCCCGCCCGACAGCGTCCGCACATTCCTGGTGCTTCCGCTGACGTTATCCATCACGTCCAGATCCAGTCCGGACTGGTGCACCAGGGACTTTCGGCCCGTCTCCTTCCCGCTGCCCGCCCGGACAAGGGCGTACTGTCCACCCGACATGGTCTTCAGCCGCTGATTCGCCCGTATGAGTATGCGGTCGAAATAGGCAGTCTGCACGTAGGTCTCCAGCATGACTTTTTCCTTACCCCTGACCGTGCCGTTCGCCGTATCCGAAAGAGAAGTCATCCATGCCCGCTTCTTCTCAAGCTCTGCCAGATCCCCGGCGTTTTTCTTTATTTCCGTTACCGCGTTCCGGTTGCCCGTCAGCCTGGCATTCACATCCTGACGCTTCCGGTCTGCAGCCGCCTTCGCCGCTGCCGCCTGCTGCTCCTCCTCTGCAAGGCGATCCATATCCACCGGTTCCGACTGACTCAGAAGCTCCGTCAGGCTGCGGATATTCGCCCGGGCTTCCGTGACCTTCTTCTCACAGTTCCGAAAGTCCTGCTCCGCCTTCTCTGCCGCCGCATCGTTCGCCTCTTTCTTTTCGATCAAAGCCTTCCTTGCCTCTTCTGCCTCCTCTTTCGACTCAAACCGGAGCCGGCTCATCCGTTCCCGGATTCGCCCGCTCTCTGCCGCCGCCATGGCCTGCCCGGCGGACAGGCGTTCCGCCAGTCCGCTGATCGCCTCTTCCAGCGACCTCAGCAGTTCTTCCTGCTCCGGGACATCCTCGGCCAGCTCATCCTTCCTCTGAATCCGCCGATCCTCCAGCTTCAGCGCCCGGTCGATCTCCGCCATCCTGCTGCGGATCGCCTCCTGTTCGGAGGCAGACCGCTCCCCGGCTGACGCCGGTTCCAGACCTTCCCCATCTTCAAACAAACCGGCGATCTGATCCCTTACCTGCTCCAGCAGCGTGTCCCTGCTGCCCTTCAGCTGACCCGCCTGGTCACTTGCTTTCTGTTCCGCCTTCCGGTCCGTTTCCCATGTCTCTTCCGCCTCTTTCACCGACTGTTCCGTGGGCACATCTTCCGTTGTCTGGGCCGGGTGAGGATGAGACAGAGACCCGCAGACCGGACAGGGCTGCCCTTCCGCAAGTTCTGCCGCCATGATCCCCGCCTGACCGTCCAGGAATCCCTTCCGCATGATGCGGAACCGCTCCGCGGATTCCCCCGCCTTTCGACTCGCCTTAAGATACTCCGCCTGCTGCTTCGCCAGTTTCCTCTCGAGCTTTTCCAGCTTTCCGGCGTTTTCCTCAAGGTCTGCGAGCCTTTCCAGGCGTTCGTTCAACGACGCCTTCTCCGCTGCCAGCGCAGCTTTCTTTTCTCCTGCATCCGCCAGCGACCCCTGCTCTTTTTTCATATCGGACAGCTTATCTTTTTCGCCGCTGAGCGTCTGTTTTTTCTCTGCAAGATCCGATTCTATGCCCGCCAGCTCCTTTTTCTTCTTTCGGAGCTCATTCCTCTCCTCTTCCAGAGAATCATAGGCGGGCAATTCCGAATCGATCCCGGCGATCCTTGCTGCAAGAGACTCGTTTTCTTTCTGTCCTTCCTTTGCCGCTTTCCAGGCCGATTCCAGTTCAGCCATCCGGGGCTCCTGAGCTACAAGTGTCTCCCGGGCGACAGAAAGTGACTGCTCTGTCCTTTCCCTTTCCTCTCCCCTCTTTTTCTCTCCAGCGATCCGCTGAATCTCCGCATCCAGTTTCTCCAGCATCTCCGACAGCGCTTCTGCTTCCCGTTCATCTTCCCCGATGATATTCCCTGCCGTCTGAAGGATCTGCTCTAGCATGCCGCCATTCGCTGCCAGCTCCGCCATTTCCTCAGCCCACAGAGAATCCGCGCCCCAGCGGATGCTCCCGGTATACTGCCGAATGCTCTGCTCCATATCCCGGCACTGATCCGCCGCTTCCTTCGCCGCAAGACGGACTCTGTCCTGAAATTCCCGGTAAGGATCCGTCCGGAAGATCCTGCGGAAGATCTTCTGCCGTTCCTCCGTGGACGCCAGCAGCAGCTTCTGAAAATCTCCCTGGGCGATCATGGCGATCTGGCTGAACTGGTCGTAGTTCACCCCGAGAATGTCTTCTACCGCTTCGTCCACTTCCCGGAGACCGGATGCGGGCTGCCGCCCGTCTCCGTAAACGAGCTCCGCGGCGGCAGCCTGTTTCGTCTCCCCCGTTCCCCGCAGCTTGGGACGCATGTATTCCGGCGAACGGGTCACCGTATATGTCTTTCCCCGGTAATCAAAGGTGAATGTTACCTGGGTCTTCGTTTCCGGGTCCGCATACTGGGACCGCAGCATGGATCCCTGTCTCCTGTCGCCGCTGGACCGGCCGTACAGGGCATAGGTGATCCCGTCGAATATCGTTGTCTTCCCTGCGCCCGTATCCCCGGTGATCAGGTAGATGCCGCCCTGTCCCAGCGCTGTAAAATCTATGGTTTCTGTTCCCTTATACGGTCCGAATGCGGACATGGTCAGTTTCAGCGGTCTCATAGTTCTTTCCCCCATATTTCTTCTATCAGGTCCGACGCCAGTTTCCGCTGCTCCCCGCCCATGGGCTGACCATTCTGAGTCTCATACAGCTCATCCAGCAGATCCAGGGGCGTGCGGTCCTCCGCATCGGCAGGTTCCTCGATCTCCGCGCTGCTGCCGGTGCGTTTGTTATCATAATCCAGTTTCATGATATTCGGGTAGATGGAGCGCATCTTGCCGATGGCGTCGGGCACATATTCCTCGTCCGTCAGCGTCACATGGAGATAGTCGTCCGCAGCCGTGCCTTTGTAATAAGACATGGACGTCAGCGACGCGAAGGATCCCCGAATCTCACGCATGTCCCGCAGGGGCGTCAGGGGGATCTCCGTGATCTCCACATCTCCTTTCTCCCGAAGAATGACCCGGGTCAGGCTTTTCTGATCGCCCGCTTCAGAAAACGAATATTTCAGGGGCGTGCCGCTGTAGCGAATCCTTCCGCCTCCCAGGGTCTGGGGCCTGTGTATGTGCCCGAGGGCTGTGTAATCAAAGTCCTGGAACACGGAAGCGTCCACATTGTCCAGACCGCCCACGCTCACTTCCTCGGAGTCGCTCCTTGCGGCGCCCGTCACGAACTGGTGGCAGACCAGCACGTTGCGTTTGCTGTAATCCGTATCCAGCTCCTGCACGGCTGCTCTCAGTGCCTCCGTATACTGATCCGAATCCGCAGCGAGCTCCGGATGGAACCGGCGAACGTGGACCGGCTTGATAAAAGGCAGGAGCCAGAAATAAACGGGACCGTATTCGTCACTCAGCGCCACCGGCTCCCGGGGCCCCCGGTATACACGGGATATGTGGATGCCGCTGCCCTCCATGAGCCTTGCCCCAAAGGCGATGCGCTGGGCGGAGTCGTGATTGCCGCTGATGATCATGGTCTGCTGCCTGCCCTGGGACAGCCTGCTGAGGAACTCATCGAAAAGGGCCACCGCCTCTTCCGGAGGCATGGAACGGTCATAGATATCCCCGGCGATGATCACCGCGTCCGGGTCCTCCCGTCGGATGATCTGCAGAATCTCTTCCAGTATATAGCGCTGATCTTCCAGCATGGAGATCTCGCTGATCCGCTTTCCCAGATGAAGATCGGACATGTGTATGATTTTCATAATATCTCCTGAAATACCTCTTAAAACAAATGTGAAAAAATATAATTCTCGATTTTCGTTGCAATTACAACGTACCATTTCCCCGTATTGGTGTACATTATTCCTGTAATCAAGAATAACATTGTTTGTAAAGTAAAGGAAGTCCCCGGACTTCTGAATCCTGTTGATAAAGGAGGAATTCCAGATGAATAAGATGTTTTGCTTCCAGTGTGAGCAGACCGCAGGCTGCAAAGGATGCATGGGCGGCGCCGGCGTATGCGGCAAGCCGGCAGATGTAGCAAACCTCCAGGACAAGCTGACCGGCGCGCTGATCGGACTGGCAAACGCTGTCCAGGGCGGCGCTCAGGCAACACCGGAAACAGATAAGAAGGTGATCTCCGGACTTTTCACCACGATCACCAATGTAGATTTTAACGCGGAGACTGTTCAGGCGTGTATCGATTCCATCCACGCTGAGACACAGAAGGTCGCTCCCGGAGCATCCGGCGCTGACTACGACATGAGCCAGGTATGGGACGGCGACGAGGACATCCGCTCACTGAAGTCCCTGATCCTGTTCGGCATCCGCGGCATGGCCGCCTACGCTTATCACGCAATGATCGCGGGCTATACCGATAAGGAAGTCAATTCCTTCTTCTATGAAGCACTGGCTGCTGTGGGCAGCGACGGAACCATGGATTCTCTCCTGCCTCTGGTCATGAAGACCGGTCAGGTCAACTTGAAATGCATGGCTCTGCTGGACACGGCGAACACCGAGTCCTTCGGCAAACCGGAGCCTACGACTGTTTCCCTGACCATCGAGAAGGGACCCTTCATCGTTGTTACCGGCCACGACCTGACCGACCTCAAGACACTGCTGGAGCAGACCAAGGACAAGGGCGTCAACGTTTACACCCACGGCGAGATGCTCCCTGCCCACGCTTATCCTGAGCTGAAGAAGTACCCCCACCTGAAGGGCAACTTCGGCACCGCATGGCAGAATCAGCAGAAGGAGTTCGCTGACGTTCCCGGCGCGTTCCTCTTCACCACAAACTGCCTGATGCCCCCGAAGGATTCTTATAAGGACCGCGTATTCACCACAGAAGTCGTATCCTTCCCGGGACTTGTTCACATCGGCGAGGACAAAGACTTCACCCCCGTGATCAACAAGGCGATTGAGCTGGGCGGCTATCCGGAAGATCACCCCATGACAGGTATCAACGGAGGAACACAGGTTACCACAGGATTCGGTCATGACGCCGTTCTGGCAAACGCCGGCGTCGTTGTAGACGCCGTTAAATCCGGCGCCCTGAAGCACATCTTCCTCGTAGGCGGATGCGACGGAGCCAAACCGGGCAGAAATTACTACACAGAGTTCGTTAAGCAGACACCGGCAGATACCCTGGTCCTCACCCTGGCCTGCGGCAAGTTCCGCTTCAACGACCTGGATCTGGGAACCATCGGCGGACTGCCCCGCATCCTGGACATGGGACAGTGCAACGACGCGTACAGCGCACTGAAAGTCGCCATCGCCCTTGCAGAGGCCTTTGGCTGCGGCGTAAACGACCTGCCTCTCTCCATCGTCCTCTCCTGGTACGAGCAGAAAGCGGTATGTATCCTGCTGACGCTGCTGAGCCTGGGCATCAAGAACATCAAGCTCGGACCCTCACTGCCGGCATTCCTGTCGCCCAACGTTCTGAACTACCTGGTAGAGAACTTCAACATCGGACCGACTACCACACCGGAAGAAGATCTGAAGGCTATTCTGGGCTAGTTCCACATCAATAAACTACTATCCGGGACCGCCTCCTCGTTTGGAGGCGGTCCCTTTTGCGTGGCGGATTCTATCGGGCAGCCCTTCTAGCCCGCCGGGAAGCATAAGTTATATCAAACAGTTGACCGAACCAGAAAAAATATACTTTGTTCGAACCGCCAGAGGCAAAAGTTCTATCAAAATGCAAATTTCATGCAAAAAAATATAATCCCACCGGCCGCAGCTGTCTAACATGCGGTCGGCGAGGGACGAATGTTCTATCAAACACAGCACTGGATGGATAAAAATATACTTTTCAGCTGGATCGGAACGGTCAGGCATGGTCCTGAAGGGTCAGAGTTCTATCAATCGTAGTGAAACAAGCATTCTGATATAAAAAGTTGAATCCCGAAAGCAGAAAAGTTCTATCAAAATCACTGTTAGCGCGAAAATAATATACTTTTAGATCCGATTTATACTAGCTCGAGTTTTGAAGAGGTCTACATAGCCGCCAGTCAGGGCTTTGTTATAAAAATCAGCGGGATACCGCCGTACGGTACTGCAGCACGCCGGCCTTCTCCAGACGTTCCCGGAGGACCGGTCCCAGGATGGCGCAGATCAGGATCTTCACGAAATCCTCTGCGGCGAAGGGAATGACGCCGACGGCCAGCGCCGCCTGGAATGTCATGTGAGCGGAATAGGCGAGCCATGCGGTTCCCAGAATGTACAGGACGATGGTGGCCACGACCATTGCGATGATGCAGAGTACGCGGTTTTTATAATGTTTGTCGATGATCACGCCGGCGATCAGCGCCATGAAGATAAAGCCAATGATGTATCCGCCGGTGGGTCCGAACAGCTTCTGAGGTCCGCCGGCAAAACCGGAGAATACGGGCATGCCCACCAGACCCAGCAGCAGGTAAATTGCCAGGGACCACAGACCCCTTCGCATTCCTATAATATACAGCGTGAAGAAGATCGCCAGGTTCGTCAGCGAAATGGGCACCGGTCCAATGGGTATGGAAAGGGGTCCCAGGATGCAGATCACTGCCGCCATCAGGGCAATGCATGTCATATCTCTCACTTTACTGTCTCTCATCGTTTATAGCCTCCTCGAAAGAATTTTATTTAATGCCCGCCTGCGTGAAGCGAGTGCCCGTCAACCTACTGCGTTGTTTCTGGGTGACGGTAATTTCATTATACACTTCCGTCCATCGTTGTCAACCCTCACGTAGATAGACGGGTGACGAAAGTGCCAGAACGACCGGATGATACGAAAAATGGCAAAAAAACAAGGGCCGCCTGTGTGCCGAAGCATTGGCAGACGGTCCTGTCGGAAGCATATCGCAGGCTTCCGGTAAATATCATATCGGGTAAATAAATGTAATACAAGGATATTTCTGTACGTTTATGCATTGTTTATACAAACATACAGGCAGCCCGGATCGTGCCTACAGATCTTCTCTGTAGATTGGGTAGCACATGCAGCGGGTGCCGCCCCGGCCTCTCGAAAGTTCGGATCCGGAGATGGTGATCACATCGATGCCGTTGATATCCAGCATATCGTTGGTGATGTGGTTGCGCTGGTAGGCGATGACCTTGCCCGGCTCTACCGCAAGAACGTTGGCAGCGTCGCTCCACTGCTCGCGCTGGGCAGCCAGAGCGTCTGCGCCGCCGCAGTAGATCAGCTTGACCGCCGGCAGACCCAGCGCGGACTTCAGCATATCCTTCAGAGAGTCCGTAACTGCCGTCAGCTCCGGTTTGCCTCCGGCGCCCTTCCTGATCTCGAATTTCTGGGGGATCGTCTCGATGCCCGGGTGGATGGCGAACTTGTCATAGTCGACCATGGTGAACAGGGTGTCAAGATGCATATACGCCCTGGTCTTCGGGATATCCAGAACCAGAATCTTTTCAAAGCCAGTCTGGCTGAAGACGCTGTTCGCGAAGGCTTCGATCGCCCGGGCCGTTGTTCTGGAGCTGAGGCCCACAGCCAGGACTTTGTCACTGAGAACATGAATGTCTCCGCCCTCCAGACTGGGCTGTCCGTCGTAATCATACAGAAGCGCCGTGCCCTCGGGAGCCAGGTCTTTGTTATAGTTGTACAAATACTTGTACATGATGGCTTCCCGTTTTCTTGTCTCTGTGCACATGGGGTGGACGGTCACCGCGTCTCCGACGACGGCGCCCGGGTCCCTTGTGAAATATGCGTTGGGCAGCGGATCCAGGAAAAACGGATAAGCGGAACTGATCATATCCGCCAGTGTCTTGGCCTTGACTTCCGGAATATCTTCCTTCTTTATGCCCCGGATCACCGCAGCGACCATGTCAGCAGGCTCCTTCGCCAGCAGATAATCGTTCAGCGCCTCACGAACGCCCGGGGACTTGATGCCTGCTCCGTCCAGCATGTCCTGTACAAACTGCGCTTTCCGCTCATCATCGGTCAGCGTCTTCGCCACTTCGTCTACGAGATATACGACCTCGGCTCCGCTCTCCCGGAGCACCTGGGCGAAACTGTCGTGCTCCCGCTGCGCTACCTTGAGATAGGGAATATCGTCAAAGAGCAGCCGCTCAAAGTTCTCCGGCACCAGTCCTTCTACCTCGTGGTCGATGCGGTGGAGCATGACCTTCTTCAGACCGCCGATTTCGGAATAGATTCTGATTCCACTTGCCATTTCATTACCTCTTTCATTATCGCTTACATTATCTCTGCAGCTGTGCATGCTGCAGCGAACACAGCACTGCGCTTTTCCATGCGCTGCCATATTCCGACGCCGCATGCAAGTTCCGGATGGTCTCCCTCCCATTCGGATATTTACAGAATTATTATACTACGAGTTGTCAGTAACTGTCTATCATAATTCTATTGTTCACGCTGCACGACCCATGGTAAAATGAGCATATAAAAACGAGATACGAGCCGATTTGAGGAAGAAAGGAATGTATCATGAAAGAAGATATTAAATTCACCCAGGAGATGCTGAAAGACGGAAGTGAGCTGGTATATCTCAAGCACCGCTTCCAGACCAAGAAAACCAAGGAGCAGCTGGACTGGCTCTTCGCCTGTATCCGCGATTCTCTTCTCATTGTGCCCCTGATCCCCATAAGCCATAAGCCGGACCTGATGGAAGATCCAGACGGGCGGAAATACCTGCCCCTCTTCTCACAGAAAGAGCAGCTCCCGCCGGACTATGCCGATGAATTTGACCTGGCATACATGTCCTTTGCTGAGTGCGCGGATCTGGCCCATTCCCAGAAGGACGCAGAAGGCATGGCCCTGGATCCCTTTACGGAGACCATGATCATAGAATACGACATGGCAGATGTGATACTGAAGATGCCCTCGCGGTTATACAAATAAGGTAATCGCTGTTTCGCAGCAAAGCCCTGGCTGCCCGCGGGAGACTGCAATTTGGCCCGAAACTGCGGTTTGACCCGGAGCCGCGGTTGGCCCGGAACAGCAGTTGTCCTTGACACTGCTGTTTGGCCCGGAACAGCGAAGGCATCAGTAATTCTTAATGCCGTGCTCCAATGAGTACTTCATATAATCATAGAGCGCGAACGTGTCCGTCCGCTTGCTTCCCGCCTGCATGACGACCGTAATGTAAGTCTTGCCTTTGTACTCAAAGGCCCCGCAGAAGCAGTTGCCGGCAACGATTTCTGTCCCTGTCTTAAGGCCGACGCATCCCCGCTCGCCGAGGCAGGGATTGGTGTTGTATACGGTGCGTGACCGCAGCGTTCCGCCGGAGCTTGTATAGTAGTGAACCGTATGGCTTGACGCTTTGACCACCGTCCGGATATTTTTCAGGCTGCTTTTTGTCATAATATATCGGCCGATCAAAGCCTGATCATAGGCGGTGGACCAGTTGCCCTTGCCGTTGTTCGTACCGTCCCCTTCCAGGCCGCTTGCATTTTTATACACCGTCGTGCTGCTGCAGCCAATGGCCTTCGCCTTTTCGTTCATAAGGGACGCAAAAGCCTTTGTTGTTTTGCTTATCTTATGACCCGCGGATATAGCCACGATGTTTGCGCTGGGCAGCATCATGGCGTACTGCACGTCGGCGCCTTTTATGACATTGCCGCTGGAATAGCTGTCATAGTGGCCCCCGGGCCACAGCCCGTCAATCTCCTTTTTCGCCGCGGATGTGATCTTCACGTTCTTGCCGGCGATTTTTTCTTCGATCAGGATCGACGTCATCATCTTGGACATGGACGCCGGCGACATTTTCTTAGTCGCATTGCGGTCGTAAATCACATTTCCATTCTCATCCATGACGATGCCTGCACCCATATTGCCGACGGAATTCTTCAGTTTGATGGTCTTCACCGTCGCGCTGGGCATGGTGCGGACCTTAACTGTTTTTCCCTGGTCCGACGTGACTTTGCCGCTGCTGTCCAGGTTCTGGGTCACGGAAGGCGCCACGATTTTCCAGCTGGAACTGTAGTGATTCTTCCAGTTGGAGGGATAGGTGATCTTAACCGTCGCCTTCGCCTTGTTCTCCGTGGTAAATGTCTTCTTCTTCACCCATTTTCCGGTGTTTTCGTTCTTGATATAGGCCTGGACCTTCCGGCCGTAAGCTGGTTCCACGGTAACGGAATCGGTGATGGTATTCGTATAGGACTTGCTTATGGATTTGTCCACGCCGGTAATGCTCGTTTTCTCGTATGTTGAAATCCGTCCCTGGTTCTCTACTGTGATCACAGGAGAAACGTACTTCGCCATGGCCGGCCTCTTCTTTTTCTTATTCGCGCTGACCGCTGACGCAGCAACTCTGTACTTGGAATAGACGTATTCTTTCCATTCATTGGTGTATTTCACCTTGAGCGACGCCTTGCTCTTCGTTCCGACGGTCCACTTTGCCGTGGTGACCCACTTGCCGCTGCTGCTGTCGAAATACTGCAGCTTGACCGTCCTGCCATAAGCCGGCTTGATGGTGATCGTATCCGTCAGTGTCCCGGTGCTGTCAGTCGCCGTCAGACTGGTCATAAGGCCGGTGACGACCGCAGGCTGCGGATCGGATGACTTAGGATCGGATGACTGCGTATCTGCTGCCTTGGCTGCCGACACCTTGGAAACAGACGACTGCTGTCCTGACGCGGATGCAGCCGCGTAAACCGGCGTGAATGCATGTAATGCCTTGTTTGCTGCTGTGCCGGCTATTATTATGATCGCAATAATCATCGCACAGGCGATGACGGTCATACACGCAACTAAAAAAATATTTCTTCTGCATCTGTTCCTGGCAGCCATGAAAACAACACTCCTTCTGAAACACACTTTATATCGCACACCTTGCGAGGCGGCGCTGCTGACAGAGTAGTTCGCCTAGGAAAACCGGCTCACCTTGCTAAGCGGCTCACCTTGCTAAGCGGGATTCTATTCTTGGTTACCATAATACCCGATTTGCCACTTACCGTCAACCAAATAGGCTGCTGTATCGGTAAATCCGCTTTAATCTGAGTTTAATATCTTCCGGTTCGGTCATAATCTGTAGTTCATCAGAGAAATGCAATTGAAAGACGAGTTTAGAAAAGGTCATGGTTCATCCCGTGCCGGGGCGATGCAGACCGCTTAGTTGCGAGATCAGCGGTTTTCGAAGAATCGCGCCCGGTATCGCCACGGGAACCGGTACATTCGGTGGCGACACAACCCGCTCGATCGCGAGATCAGCAGTTTTCGAAAAATCGCTGCCGCTATCGCCACGGGAACCGGTACATTCGGTGGCGACACAACCCGCTCGATCGCGGAACCGATGGCTCTCATGGAATCGCGCCCGGTATCGCCACGGGAACCGGTACATTCGGTGGCGACGC
>OMXT01000095.1 GCA_900315125.1 uncultured Eubacteriales bacterium | reverse complement strand
TCATCGTAGACAACGGAATCACTCAGAAGAACCAAATTATCAGAATTGCTTGAATTCTAATTTACACACAAAAAAGGACTTGACCAAAAAATATACTTTATTTGAAATTCCGCCTGCGATTAGACGAACATGTTCTATCAAATGGTCTTAACAGCAGTAAATGATATACTTTTTAGCCCGGATAAAACCCGAACTAATGCCTGCCTGGGACAAAAGTTATATCAAACAGATCAGAACGTGCCAAATGATATAATTAAGTGAAAGCAGAGAGTGTAAAACTTCTATCAAAAGCACTGTCCACGCGAATAAAATATAACTTTTGATCCGATTCGTACCAAACCTCACCCGATCATCAAGTTCAGCCGAATTTCCGACCTGGCTGCGCGGTGATTATATAAGCAGAAAGTGTGTTCCTATGAAAAAGAAAGAATATTACCATTTGCGAGATCTGCCCGGTGAGTTCGGAATATCGGATATCTACCAGCCGCAGTACTGTCCGGTCCGCATCGGGCAGAAACACCGGGTGAATATCCTGGCTCTCGGGGACGTGGGCCGGACCATGCTCATCGGCCTGCGGCTTCTGGGCGGAGACGTGATCTCGGAGATCGGGATCTGCGATATAAATGAAGCAAACGTTGCGCGCCTGGAAATGGAAATGAACCAGATCCGGTATCCGGAGGTTAAACACGCCGGCCGCACCGCCTCCCCTTACCTCCCGCCAGTCCGGGTCGTGAAGGAGAACGAACTCTTCGACTGCGACGTGTTCCTCTTCTGCGCAAGCCGGGGCGTGCCTGCGATCGGCGCGGAGGGAGATGTGCGGATGGCGCAGCTGGACGCAAACCGGGAGATCATCCGCCACTACGCGGATCTTGCCAAAGCCGCCCAGTTCCAGGGCATGGTCTGCGTCATCTCCGATCCCGTCGATCCGCTGGCCAGGGCTTTTCACGAGTATTCCGGCCTGCGCCCGGAGCAGATTCAGGGATACGGACTGGGCGTCATGAACGCCCGGGCGATGTACTACGCCGAGCGGGATCCCCGGTACAGTCAGTACCTTACCGAAGGCCGGGCCTACGGCCCCCACGGCCAGGACCTGGTCATCGCAAACAGCCTGACCGATTATGATGACGAACTGTCCCGGTCGCTGACCGAGCTTGTGGTGACCGCCAACATGAAGGTCCGGGACCTGGGCTACAAGCCCTATATCGCCCCTGCCTTGTCCTCCGCCGCACTGTCCGTGCTGCTGACGCTGCGGGGAGAGTGGCATTACGGCAGCGTGTTTTTCGGGGACAACAAAGCCAGGACCGGCGCCTATCTCGGCGTTCTGAACCGCATGACGCCCGCCGGCCCGGTGTACGAAGACGCGGAAATCTGTCCAGAATTATTTGAGAGGCTCCGGACAGCGTACGGGAATCTGATCGCGCTGCAATAGTGAGAGTGCGGCCGATCGGGACTTTGTTTAAGGAAGATGCTATGGAGAGAGAACTTTTATTATACCGGATCGGATGGAAGGATTCGGGGCAGCGCATTGCCAACGTGCTGGAAAGTGCGCTGAACGGAATAGAGTTTGCGGGGTGCGACAGCCTGGAGGCCTTTGGGCAGATGGACCGGCGGCGGCCGATTTTATTTGCGGTGAAACTGCCGCCCAGCGGCATGAGCGCTGAGTGCCACAGGCTCATCGGATGGCTGCTGGAGCATCCCCACAGTCTGGAGGGCGCCACTGGAGCCGTGATCGTGGACGGCGAAGGCGAGATGTTTACGAAGAGTGAGGCCCGGCACCTGATCCTCGCGGCCAGCCTGGCGGGGTGCACGTTCCCGGGGCGGGCGCTGGTGGAAGCAACCGGGAGCCTTTACAATTTCAACATTATCAGCAGGATCCACCACACCGGGAGCATGCAGGCCTACGCCTACAGCGTCGCTTCCATGGTCCGGCGGCTCCTGGAGTTTCGGATGCCGGAGCATGCCGGGGAGCACGTGGTGATGGTCCACGCGTCCAGCCGCAAAACGTCAAACAGCCTGCTGCTGTGGGACATGGTGCGGCGCGGTCTGCCCGGCACGACAGAAGTTGAAGAAATCTCCCTGCGCAACGGCGCCGTCATCGACTGCCGGGGCTGCAGCTACGAGACCTGCCTTCACTTCGGCGAAAACGCAGAATGCTTCTACGGCGGGGTCATCGTAGAGAAGGCGTACCCCGCCATTCTGCGCTGCGACACCCTGGTGCTGGTCTGCCCCAATTACAACGACGCAGTCAGTGCCAACCTGACCGCCTTCATCAACCGGCTCACCGCACTGTTTCGGAGCAATGACTTTTCGGCGAAGCGGGTGTTCGCCCTGGTCATCTCCGGGTACAGCGGCGGCGACATCGTGGCGGAGCAGGTTCTGGGAGCAATGAGCCTGAACAAGAACTTTATATTGCCGCCCCGTTTCGCGCTGATCGAGACAGCTAACGATCCCCGGAGCATCCTGGACGTTCCCGACATCCAGCAGCGGGCCCGGGCAATGGCGGAGCAGATCGCGAAAGCGGAATGAGCACAAGACGATCGGCTGAGCATTCCGGCAGGCGAACAGACGAACCGACGGACAGAAAGGCCGGCTGCTCCCACAGGGAGAGCAGCCGGCCTTTCTGTCCGCATTATTATTTTCTGTCGCCCAGGGCAGCCCGGATGAATTCCCGGAACAGCGGGTGAGCGCTGTTGGGACGGGATTTGAATTCCGGGTGATACTGAACGCCGATATAGAAGGATTCGTCCGGCAGTTCCACCGCCTCGACCAGGCGGTGATCCGGCGAAGTTCCGCAGATCTTCAGTCCTGCCTTCTGGATCTCATCTCTGTAATCATTGTTGAACTCGTAGCGGTGGCGGTGACGCTCCTGAATCAGGGGGAGATCCTGTTCCGACGCCGCAGCCCTGGCTTTGTCATCGCCGCAGTAAACGCGGGACAGGTCGCTGCCCGGGACGAGCTGGCAGGGATATGCTCCCAGGCGCATGGTGCCGCCCTTGGGGATGTTGCCCTGCTGATCCGGCATCAGGTCTATGACGCGGTGAGCGCTGTCCGGATCGAACTCGCCGGAATTGGCGTCCTTCAGACCCAGCACGTTGCGGGCGTACTCTATGACCGCCGTCTGCATTCCAAGGCAGATGCCGAAGTACGGGATGTGATACTCCCGTGCGTAGTGAGCCGCCTCGATCTTGCCCTCTATTCCACGGTCGCCGAAGCCGCCGGGCACCAGGATGCCGTTCACACCCTCAAAGAGCTCCGGCGCTCTCGCCGCTGTCACATCTTCTGCCTCGATCCACTTGATATGGACCTTGGCTCCGTTCTCGTAACCGCCGTGGTTGAGAGCCTCCACAACAGAAAGGTAGGCGTCGTGGAGCTTGACGTATTTTCCGACCAGTGCGATGGTGGTCTCCCGGCTGCGTGCATGAATGCGCTCCAGCATCTGCATCCAGTCCTTCATGTCGCAGGGGCCGGCGTCTATGCCCAGCTCCCGGCAGACGATCCAGCTCAGGCGGGACTTCTCCAGCATGATCGGCGCCTCGTAAAGCGTCGGCAGCGTAATATTCTGGATAACGCAGTCCGGTTTGACATTGCAGAACATGCTGATCTTGTCAACGATGCTCTGTTCGATCGGCTCGTCCGCCCGGAGCACGATGATGTCCGGCGAAATGCCCAGAGACCGCATCTCCTTGACGGAGTGCTGGGTAGGCTTGGATTTATGCTCCCCGGAGCTTGCCAGATACGGAACGAGGGTCACGTGGATAAACAAAGAATTCTCTTTCCCTACTTCCAGGCTGATCTGCCGGATGGCCTCCAGGAACGGCTGGCTCTCGATGTCGCCGACGGTTCCGCCGATCTCCGTAATGATCACGTCCGCGTCGGTGGTCTGTCCCACGTTGTAAATGAATGATTTGATCTCATTGGTGATGTGGGGAATGACCTGCACCGTGCTCCCGAGATACTCGCCGGCCCGTTCTTTGTTCAAAACGTTCCAGTACACCCGGCCCGTGGTGAGGTTGCTGTAGCGGTTCAGATTCTCGTCGATGAAGCGCTCATAATGTCCCAGGTCCAGGTCCGTCTCCGCGCCGTCCTCGGTAACAAAGACCTCACCGTGCTGGTACGGACTCATGGTCCCCGGATCCACGTTGATATACGGATCCAGCTTCTGGGCTGCGATCTTCAGTCCCCTGGACTTGAGCAGCCTGCCCAGCGAAGCCGCCGTGATGCCCTTCCCCAGACCGGACACAACGCCCCCCGTTACGAAAATATACTTCTTCATTCTGCACCTCCCGTTCTTACCTGACTGTTGCTTGATTGATTATTACTTGACTGATTATTGCGTACCTGTACTTTACCTGCCGATATCTGCCTGTGAGTTGTCCGGCTTCTGCCTGACTGTCAGCTATCTGACTGGCTTCTGCGTGTCTGGACGCTAACTGCCGGGCAGTTAATTGTCTGACTACTGCCTGCTTCTGCTGCCGGCAGCTTGCTATTAAACGAAAAAACAAGGCAAAACGGCTCTGGAGTGAGAAGGATATATAAGATCCCGCAGGCTCACTGCCCCGCCATCTTCCTTGTTCATGCGCAAAAAACTATTACTAAATTAGTATACCTTATACCCCGCTGAAATTCAAGGGGTAATATTTATTTTTCCGACTCTATTTTCGGACTCTATTTTCAGACTATGTTATTATGCTCCGTTACGGTTCAATGGCTGGCAGAGGGATTGTCTGGAAAATCATCGAATCCCGGGGCGACACAGCCGGCCAAATGGCGAGATCGGGGGTTTTCGCAGATCTGCTTTCGGTATCGCCACGGAAACCATCGAATCCCGGGGCGACGCGGCCAGCCAAATGGTGAGATCGTGGGTTTTCGCAGATCTGCTTTCGGTATCGCCACGGAAACCATCGGATCCCGGGGCGATGCGGCCGGTCAAATGGCGAGATCGCGGGTTTTCGCAGATCTGCCTTTGGTATCGCCACGGAAACCAGCGAATCCCGGGGCGATGTGGCCGGCCAAATGGCGAGATCGCGGGTTTTCGCAGATCTGCCTTTGGTATCGCCACGGAAACCATCGGATCCCGGGGCGACGCGGCCGGTCAAATGGCGAGATCGCGGGTTTTCGCAGATCTGCCTTTGGTATCGCCACGGAAACCTTCTGATCCCGGGGCGATGCGGCCGGCCAAATGGCGAGATCGCCGGTTTTCTCAGATCTGCTTTCGGTATCGCCACGGAAACCATCGGATCCCGGGGCGATGCGGCCGGCCAAATGGCGAGATCGCGCGTTTTCGCAGATCTGCCTTTGGTATCGCCACGGAAACCAGCGGATCCGGTGGCGATGCGGCCGGCCAAATGGCGAGATCGTGAGTTTTCGCAGATCTGCTCCTCCGATTTAACATAAGATTTGCAATCGATCAGCACTGCCGGTCTTTTCTTTTGCCGGATTATTTAGTAGAATAAATAGAGTTTTGCAAAGAGTTACTAGAGGTACGATATGGACGCAATAATTGATAATTCCAGAAAAGACGACATGCACAACGCGGCGGCGGTGACGATCGAGGAGACGGCCAGGGCAGCCCTGGCAGCCGAAGGCAGAAGCGGAAGCAGAAACGCAAACGGAAATGGATACGGAAGCGGAAGCAGAAACGCAAACGGAAATGGATACGGAAGCGGAAATGGAAATAGACACGGAAACGGAAGCCGAGGCAGAAGCTACGACGGAAGCAGCAGCGCTGGCGAGCACGACGGGCCGGACTCGTCCGACGCTCCATCCGACGTCTCATCAGACACGGTGAATCATTCCGCTGAGGTCTGCTATGTGATCGGACACAAGAATCCGGACACGGATTCTATCTGCTCGGCCATCTGCTACAGCCGGCTGAAGAACAGGCTGGCGGAGCTTGGCCGGATCCCGGCGGGCAGCAGCCGGTCCGGGGAGCCGGCCATCGCCCCGGGGAAATACATTCCGGCAAGGGCCGGCGAAGTGAATAACGAGACGGCCTACGTGCTGGACCGGTTCGGCGTGGAAGCGCCCATGCAGATCACGAACATCACCACCCAGGTCTCGGACATCGAGATTCGCAAGACGCCGGGCGTCGACCCGAACCTTTCTATCAAGCGTGCCTGGCAGATGATGCGGGAGCGGCAGATCGTGACGGTGCCCATCGTCTCCGAGCGGGGCGGGCTGGACGGCCTGATCACCGTCAGCGACATCGCCCACAATCTGTTGGACGTCTACGATAACGACATACTGTCGAAAGCCAGGACTTTGTATTCTAATATCCTCGATACCATCGACGGGTCCATGGTCGTGGGCAGCAGCGAGGGGTGCGTTGAGGAGGGCAAAGTCCTGATCGGCGCGGCGAACCCAGACGTGATGGAGAGCTACATCGACAAAGGCGACATCGTCATTGTGGGCAACCGGTACGAGTCTCAGCTCTGCGCCATCGAGATGGAGGCAGGCTGCATCATCGTCTGCCTGGATTCGCCGGTTTCCAAGACTATCCGGAAGATGGCAGCGGACAGGGGCTGCCGGATCATATCCACGCCTTATGATGCCTTTGAGTGCGCCAGCCTGATCAACCAGAGCATAAGCATCGGGTACTTCATGAAGAGGAACCGGCTGACCACATTTGAGCTCAGCGACTACATCGACGATATCAGCGAGATCATGAAGACCAAGCGGTTCCGCGACTTCCCCATTCTGGACGGTTCCGGGAAATACGTGGGCATGATCTCCCGCCGGAACCTGCTGGGAGCACGGGGAAAGAACGTGATCCTGGTGGATCACAACGAGCGGAACCAATGCGTGGACGGTGTGGAGCACGCCGTGATCCAGGAGATCATCGACCACCACAAGATCGGCGCCGTGGAGACTATCGCGCCGGTATTCTTCCGCAACCAGCCTCTGGGCTGCACCTGCACCATCATCTACCAGATGTACCGGGAAAGCGGCATAGAGATCGACCCGCAGACGGCGGGCCTGCTCTGCAGCGCAATCATCTCGGACACCCTGCTCTTCCGGTCTCCCACCTGCACACCGGCGGACCAGGCGGCAGTAGAAGACCTGGCAGCCATCGCAGGCATCGACCCGGTGGAGCACGCCCAGAAGATGTTCTCCGCCGCCGGCGAGATGGACAACAAATCTACAGAAGAGATTCTGAACCAGGACTTTAAACAGTTCAACAACGACGACATCACCTTCGGCGTTGGCCAGATCATATCCATGAGCACGGAGGAGCTGACTTCTCTGGCCGACCGGATGCTCCCGGTCCTTGAGGAGGAGCGGGAGCACCGGAACCTCAATATGATCTTCTTTATGCTGACTAACGTGCTCACGGAGCGGACCGGCATGCTCTGCGCCGGCGAAGGCGCACGGGAACTGATCATCGGCGCCTTTGACGACGAGATCTCCAGCGACGCGGCTCCCGGAGACGCCGGCTCCCGGCAGGTCGTAGTGCTCCCCGGCGTCATGTCCCGCAAGAAGCAGCTTGTGCCCCGCCTGATGATGAAGCTCAGCGAGCGGGAGCTGTAGAAGCGCTGCGCGGGCCATCGCCGCTGCGGTGAGCCGGCGTGAAACGCAGACTTTCGGTGCCGCATGCCGCAAACTGCGAGCCGGTGCATGCAGCAAGCGGCTTCGCCCTGCAAAAGTCAGACAATTACAGAAAGGGATCCATGACCGATAAGAAAAATAACAACATGAAAACCTTTACCGAGGGCCCGATTCTGGGTCCTCTGGTTCGTTTCGCCCTGCCCGTGCTCTTCGCCCTGTTTCTGCAGGCCATGTACGGTGCGGTGGACCTGCTGATCGTCGGCTGGTTCGGAACGACGGCCGATGTGTCCGCCGTTTCTACCGGCTCCCAGATCACCATGACGTTTACAAACATCATCAACAGCTTCGCCATGGGCACAACCATCCTGCTGGGCCAGCAGATCGGCGGCGGCAGGCGAAAGGACGCCGGCGAGACCATCGGCGCATCTCTGTTCGAATTCATCTTCGTCGCGGTGCTCCTCACTGCGGTGCTGACGGCGGGCGCAGGCGGCCTGGCTGCTATCATGCAGGCGCCGGAGCAGGCCTTTGATCTTACCGTATCTTATGTACGGATCTGCGGAGCAGGCTCCGCGGTCATCATCGCTTACGTCCTGATCGGGAGCATCTTCCGGGGCATGGGCGACTCCCGGACGCCTCTGATCACCGTGTTCATCGCCTGCGTCTGCAATATCGCCGGCGATCTGCTCCTGGTAGGCTGGTTCGGCATGGGCACTGCCGGCGCAGCGATCGCCACTGTGTTCGCCCAGGCCATCAGCGTGGTGCTGTCCCTGCTGATCATCCGCCGCCAGGCCCTGCCCTTCGACTTTCACCTGTCCATGGTCCGGCTCCGGGGCGGCATCATCCGGACCATCACAAGGCTGGGCGCGCCCATCGCGCTGCAGGACGCGCTGGTGGGGATCTCCTTTCTGGTAATCCTTGCCATCGTCAACAATCTGGGCGTCGTACCGTCGGCCGGTGTGGGCGTGGCGGAAAAAGTCTGTGCATTCATCATGCTGGTGCCTTCGGCATTTATGCAGTCCATGGCCGCCTTCATCGCCCAGAACGCCGGCGCCCGCAAATACAGACGGGCTCTGCGGGCGCTCCGATATGCAGTGATTCTGTCGCTGTGCATTGGCGCTGTTATGGCGTTCCTTTCCTTCTTCCACGGCGAGATTCTGGCAGGCATTTTCAGCAAAGACCCGGCTGTGACTGCCGCGGCGGCAAGTTACCTGAAAGCCTATGCCATCGACTGCCTGCTGACCCCGTTCTTCTTCTGCTATATCGGATTCTACAACGGGATCGGCCTGACCACCTTCGTCATGTTCCAGGGAATCATCAGCGCCTTCTGCGTCCGCATCCCGGTGGCCTTCCTGATGAGCAAGATCCAGCCGGTGTCTCTGTTCCTCATCGGCCTGTCCACGCCCTGCTCCTCCGCCCTCCAGATCGCGGCCTGCCTCGTCTGCATGGCCTACGCCAAGCGGCGGGTGTTCGACTGGGAGCACGGCCAGCCGCCGGAAGGCGCGGAGTAGGCGGTCGCTCAGAATCCGTTCTGCTGTTTCGAAACGGGCGGTACGGGTAAATACATGACGTGCAGCGGTTTCGCCTGCGGGAGGGGCGCTGAGCCGGTCGCTCACACAGCCGCCCACGCCGCCCACCCGTGCAATAGGCAGAACATTTGACACATCATCCAAATCCGGGGGTATTTCGTATAATATACGATGGCTATACAGCCTTTTTTCTGATGGTTCGAGAAGGATTTTCGGTGGGATACGGAATATCCGAAAATATCACCGAATAGCCGGAGGAGCAGTTTAGGTGGATCCGACAGAATACGGCAAATCAACCTAAAATCAACATGCCAGAACGTGGGGTCTATGACAGCGGAGCTCGAGATGCTATAATACAGAGGCGTCGCAAACCCGCCCGGACGGATGAAAATAAACAGGGTGTTCGGAAATGGGCCGGTCAGGGCTTTGTTGGGCGGGAATAAAAATGCAGAAATGCGGATGATGCAGAAATGCATTAGGTGGAAGTCGACAGAAATAGCGATTTCACCGAAAACGCAAAAATTCGGTTGGGTGAGATGAACGGAAACCGGGTATCTCACCTAATAAACAACTAAGGAGGACTACATTATGGAAAGTTACAAGACATTTGGGACATGTTCCCAGCAGATCAACTTCGATGTGGAGGACAACAAGATAAAAAGTGTGGAATTCATCGGCGGCTGCAACGGCAACACGCAGGGAATCGCCCGGCTGGTCCAGGGGATGGACGTGGACGAGGCAATCCAGAAGCTTGGCGGCATCCGCTGCGGGTTCAAGATCACGTCATGCCCCGACCAGCTGGCCATCGCGCTGAGCCAGTACAAGCAGAGGCACGCACAGTGAGCCAGACGCAAACCGGTGGCCAGGCGCAAACAGTGAGTCGGCCCCATGCTGCGGTCCAGCCCCAGTGGCGGGAACTGTTTGCGCCTCATATCCTTCAGCGGGGCGAGAACTATTTCTATGACGGGTCGGTGGACGGGCTGGAGGCCGAAGAGAATCCAGACGGGACGGTCACGCTTTCCGCGATGGTCGCGGGTACCCGGGACTATGATGTGGAGATCACATTGGAGTACGGGCTGCCCGTTGACATGTACTGCTCCTGCCCCTACGCAGCGGAGAATCTGTGCAAGCATATGGCTGCGGTTCTGTTTGAGGCGGAATCTCAGGGAACAAAGGCTGGTTCGGCCGCCGGCTCGGACTCTTGCCAGAACGCTGACGCGGAGGACATTCTGAACAAAGCGGCTGTCATTCCTGAGAGCCGCGCGACCAATAAATCTGATAACTCCCCCACCTCAATCCCCGGCCTTCTCAGCCAGCTCACTTGTTTCACAATATACCCAGAAACTGGCAGAGATCTACGGCAGAATCGGCGAACCCGGCAAAGAGAGAGACGAACTGTTCTCTGATTACATAAACGGGTACGGCCGCCAGCGCAAGAATTTCCGGAAAATCAAAGCACTCTGCGCGGATGACGAGTGGCCGGATTACCGCGACCATATGATCGCTGCCACATCATTTGACGAGGACCGCAGGGCCCTCATGGCAGATGAGCATCTTGCGGACATGCTCATGGAGGATCTCTCCCGCCACATCAAACTGACTGAACTGGACCGGTATGCATCTCTGCTTGCTCCAGACCACTCTCCAGAGGCACTGGAAATCTACCAGCGGGTACTCGTTCCCCTTGCCGAAGGCGCCAGAAACCGCAAAGCTTACAGCGACATGATCTGGGCGCTGAAAAGCATGCAGAAATACCAAGGCGGCCAGATCCTTGCCCGCAGCTATGCTGCCGACTGGATCCGCGCCTATCCAACCCGGAAGCTGATGGTCCAGGAGCTCCGAGAGTTTCTGGATATGTAAGAAAGAATCCCTCAGGATCCTGCGCTTACCCCATCCATTTCCGCACGTCTGCGAAACGGACAGAGCAGAGCCCCTCGGATATGGAGACCGGGATATCATCATCGAAGGAATAAACAGAAATATCATCCTCTTCATCAAACAGAATGACGGTCACCTTCTCCTTATCCGGATCGATCATCCAGTACTCCCGGACGCCGGCGTCCTTATATTTAGACATCTTGATAAAGATATCCTTTCTGCGGGTCGACGGCGACAGAACTTCTGCCGCGAAGTCCGGGGCTCCGTACACCCGTTTGGCGACACCCTGACTGGTATCGCAGCAGATCAGAACATCTGGCTGAACCATGGTCTTATTATCCTTGTCCAGCTGAACATCCAGGGGCGCGATGCAGGGCAGACAGGGCATATCGTGCTCGTCCGCGCAGGACATGAGCCTGTAATACAGATAACCCGTGATCAGCTGATGAACGCCTGTAGGCGAAGCCATGTCGTACAGGACTCCGTCTATGAGCTCATATCGTTTATCATCAGGGAGAGCCAGGTAATCCTCTACCGTATATTCTCCCTGTTTTTTCGTTCCATATGGGTTATCCGGGACTCCATCAGAATCCTCATCAGAATCCACGTCAGATGGAGAAGCCGCCGCCATTGCCCCAGTACCATAAGTCATTCCGCCATCCGAAACAATGGGCGGCGTCTGATAATCAATATTCGGTTTCTTCTCCAGCACGGCTGTGATCTTCTCGATTGTTTCCCGCCGGGGACTTCTGGTCTTGCCGCTGAAAATCTTCTGAAGCGTACCCCTGGGCACACCGGTCAGCTGTGCGAGATCTGCTACCGTATATCCAAGTTCCTGTTTCCTCTGCTTCATTTCCTCAATGGTCATAATACGTTCCTCCTCCCATATGATTCGATTCGATTCGGTAAAATCATGGAATCCTTACGGTAAATTAATGGTATCATAAAGGATCGAAATTGTCAACAGGAATAATATACGGTAATTTAACGGTCATTAAACGGCGAATTCGCGATCACGGCAATGCGATATAATGAGATATTGCGATATAATGAGATATAATGAAGAATACTAAAAAGAGCCGCCCCAAAGGAATGAGGCAGCTCCGGGATTCGGCCATGATTCAATTTTTCAATCTGATCAAGTTCCCCAATTATTTCGCCGGCACCAGCGTGGTGACCGTGGTCTTGCCAGACTTGAGGAGAATATTCCCCTTCTTGGCGACCCATTTATAGGTCACAGCAGAGCCGTTCTGAGTGATCGTCACCTTGGAGCCCTCTACTTTATAAGTAAAGTCCTGGATGAAGGCTACGGTTCCGTCCCCCTGGAACGCAGCGCGGCTGTCCTTGGAGCCGGCCAGCGTGTAGATCCCGGCGAAATATCCGTCGCTCATCAGCTCGTCGTCGCCCTCAGAAAATTTATAATCTACCTTATTCTGAGACTTGGCCCCCTTGATCTTGGTGGTCAGCGTGACCGTGCCGTCCTTCTCCGACTTGCCGTAGGTCGTGTAATCGCCGGCGTTCAGATACTGGAGCTTGATGGTGTCCTCGGCGTTCTTATATTTGCCCTGCTGGACAATCGAGCCTTTGTTATCCGCGCCAAAGACGAAGTACGCGCCCTTCACATTCTTCTCCGCGTACTTGCCGCTGAGCTTGTCCGCGGCGCCCCTGGACGCCTTGTCCGCTGCGGCTGCCGACTTATCACTGACCGTCTTGTCGTTGGGCTTGCTCGTAGCGTTAGAGCCGCAGCCCGCCAGCATAGTCACCGCCAGCGCCAGACACATTACAATAGTCAGAATCTTACCTTTTCTCTTCATTGATGTTCCCCCTTTTCTCTTACCAATAACCTGCGGGCTCCGCGAACAAAGCCCTGACCGCCCGGGATCCGATCTCTCCGCGCGACCCGACTATTATACCACAGGATTGGCGGCGGTAAAACCCGGAGCCGCCGCCAAAATTGTGAACATTTCTTAACCCGTTACCGCTCAGGATGGACGTGAATGACTAGGCTCCTAAACTATATGGTAATGATTCTTAAGAGTCGCCCCGGGATCAGAGGGTTTCCGGGGCGACTCCTCCAGTTGATTTGAGAAAACCCATGATCTCACCATTTGACTGACCGCATCGCCACCGGATTCACTGATTTCCGTGGCGACTCAAGCAGCATATCTGCGAAATCCTTTGATCTCACCATTTGACCGATCGCATCGCCACCGGATTCACTGATTTCCGTGGCGACTCAAGCAGCAGATCTGCGAAATCCTTTGATCTCATCATTCGACCATCCGCATCGCCACCGGATTCACTGATTTCCGTGGCGACTCAAGCAGCGGATCTGCGAAATCCTATGATCTCACCATTTGACCGCTCGCATCGCCTCGGGATCCGATGGTTCTTTTAGCATCCCCTGTCTGCCCCTAAGCAGAAACGTTAACCCGCTGTCGATCTGCTGAAACTCTATACATTGCGCCTTAAAATAACGTGAGGTATTGTCGATACAAAGAAAATCACATATATCTTTAATATATGGAGGTGTATACTATGCCAAAGATTATATCGAGTGTGGAATTACGCAGCAATTATGATGATGTTTCCTTATTTTGCCATAAATACTCAGAGCCCGTCTTTATTACCAGAAATGGCAAATGCGATCTCGCCGTAATGAGCATCGAGACCTACGAATCTCTCCAGGGAAAACTCGAACTCTACAAGGAAACTGCCAAAGGCCTTTCCGACGTGGAACAGGGGCGAACACGTCCGTTATCTGAAGGTATGGCGGATATTAGAAAGCGGCGAAAACATTCAAAGAAATAAATCAGCAACAGGTTATTTATCGATACGCCGCGTTCAGCAGACTGTTTCCTTACCAAAGCCATTACCTTATCCTTATTCATACAACCTCCAGGATCTGGTCTACTTTCTCAGCGATATGCATTTTGCCGGCATAACGGCGCAGTGACATGTAATCTTTCTCTGCATTCTGTACATATGCTCTGATAGCCTTAGAAAACATTTCCGTATCAATCTTACTGCGGTGCGCAATCAGGTCACAAACCGTCCGCTCTCTGTCGTATACCCTAACACGGTTGCCAAATACCGTCTGACATTCCGTTATTCCCAACTCATAAATTTCCTTATTAACGTGATGAATAAGCACGTCCTCTGATATATGTGAACTGTTATATCCCTTATACACAGTCACTTCTGAACGATACGGAACACGATCTGTCATTTCAAGAAGATACAACGCACTGGCAAAGGAATAAATGCATCGTTTATTCTGAAGCTGAAAAAAATAGTATTCATCGTAGTCGCCATCCCCTTCCCTGTAGATTCCCCTTGCGACTCTCTGTAGTTCTCCATTACGCACCATTTTACTGAGGTACCAGCTTGGTATCCCCTTTTCTGCCGCAGATGCTGCTGTAATGATACCATTCTGCAATCTGCCGATATTACGGATTTCGTCGTAATAAGTCATGATGCCACTTCCTTTCACGCTTACATTCTAAATTACCGTTAGCGTAAATGCAAGATATGTCTACAATTTTTTCGTATCTGCCTGCGGACCACTGCCCTGCGGCATGTCGTCAGTACCTTCGCCGCCCGCTCTATTCTTAAGCGTGCCAGCCGCACTGTCTGTCCCGACGCAGATCTCGTACTCCGTCTCCGTGATCAGGCCCTGTTCGTGCCAGAGCTCCACCAGATTGCGGCCGCACTGAGCCAGAGCGTCTTCGCGGATGTGGGTGTAGCGGTCAGTGATCACCGCGTTGCGGTGGCCCATCACATACTGGACCACCGCATAGGGCGTCTGCGTACAGGTCAGGTCCGAGCACCAGCTGTGGCGCAGACAGTAGGCCGTCAGATCATTCGGCAGTGCGGATCCGGGAGCACTCTCCGAGAGCTCCCGGATCCGCTCCCAGTACCGACACCGGAGACTGGGCGTCATCTCCCGTCCCCAGGCGTTCCGGATAATCGGCTCATCATGACGAAGCCTCGCCGAACCAGCCTTTGTTATAAGCTCCTGCATCAGAAAACGGGGTACAGGAATCATGCGGTCCGCGTTATCCGTCTTGGTGCCCCGCAGATGCATCAGACACTTCCCCGGATTCAGATCATCCCCCGTGATCTTCCCCGTCTCCCCGGGCCGCAGCCCGCAGAAAACCAGAAGCCGCACATAGAGCCCCCACTCCTGCCCGGCGGCCAGCTCCAGGATCCGCTTCCGCTCCTCCACCGTCGCCTCCCGCCGGGGCGCGCGGTCCCGGCACCGGGGCAAAACCAGGTTCAGCGTCGGGTCGTGCACCACCAGGCTGATCCCCACCGCCGACCGAAACACATTCTGCAGCACATTGCGGTACTTCACCACATACTCCCGGGAATAGCCCTGCCTCGCCATATCATTCAGCATCCCCTGCAGCTCAATGGGCGTCACATCGCAGATCCGCCGCCCGCCGATGGCCGGATAGATCCACTGCTGCAGAAACCGCAGATAGGCCTGCTCCTGCTTCTCGCACACCTGCCCCCGCTTGTACGTATCAAACCAGAGCCGGCACCACTTCCGCACCTCCATCCCCGGCCGGATCCGCTGCCCGTCCTTCTCCAGTTCCTTCTTTCGCTTCTCCCGCTTGGCCTCCGCCTCCTCCGCCGTCCTGCCGTAAACGTAGTACCTCTTCCCCTCGAATGTAAAGCTCTTCTTGACGTACTTCATCTTCCCTCTCCTTCTTCTTATCCAACAAAGCCCTGACCGGCCGTTTCCCGCCCGGCTTGTGCTTCCTGCCCGTATACCATACGAACCTCGTTACCCACTCTTTCGTTCAAGGAATTATTATACACCTTTTTCGAGTAAATATCCATGTAATCGCATATTTTTTCATCATTTATTTCAATAAATCTTTCATTCGCCAAAATGCAATTTTTACCCCGAAATCTGATATTTATGCGCCTCCAAAATTACCCCGATTTTTTCGTACCAAACACACCTGTGATACACATTTTTTGCCTCCCACTTAAGATGGGTGATTTTTTCCCGTTTTCTTCCCCGAAAAAGGCTTCTATCCCAGTAATTGCAACGACCCGCGTCTGTACCCCCGTGGTACTGTGGTAAACCCCGCATCAAAAATCTCCCAAACCGTTGATTTCAACAGTGTTTCAACGGTGTAGAAGCATTGCTTGTTCCTCTTCTTTCACTGGCCATCGTAATCGCTTTCATGCCTGCCATGGCAACGAATACTTATGCAGCATCCAAGCTGAAAGTCAAGGCAAGCAAGAAGACGGTTCAGGTCAAGAAGTCAGTTAAACTGACCGCAAAAGGCCTTTCATGTTAACTTCCAGAAATTTTGCGCCTAAACGCAAAATCCGCCTGAGAGCAGCTGCGATCCGCTCCCAGGCGTTTCTGTTTTATGCG
>OMXT01000073.1 GCA_900315125.1 uncultured Eubacteriales bacterium | reverse complement strand
CTCAGACTACTTTATACACTTTTCTAAGTTCCTATCAGCCCTGATCTCCCAGGACCACCGTTTTCATATTTCACTTGACACTACCCTCCGCACATTGGTGCGGCTAATCGTCTTCCTCACCGCAGCCATAGCGCATGACCATGCTGACTTTGTGGTTATAGTATTCCGCGCATTTCTTCTTCTGCCACTGCTCCCGCTCGCTGAGGATCGCCAGCATCTCGTCCGTGATCTCCTCTGCGCTGGAAGGCTGGGCGCTGGAAAGATAGCGGAGCATGCGGGACATGGCCCATTCGGTCCCAAGGCTGCCAGCGACCAGATATCCGAACTCCTCCGGATATCCCATATGCAGCAGCCTGGAAACGAGCTCCCCGCCCAGTGCCTCTCTCTGCTTCTTTCCGCTCATCGGTGTTCCTCACCTGCCCTGCGGACCATCTCCAGTTCCTCCAGTATCAGGCACCGGCTGCCGCTGCCGTTCCTGACGTCCGAAATCACCTGATCCAGATGGAACCATCGCACTTCGGACAGCTCCTCCTTCTGGACAGTGAATCGGTCCTCGGGCAGATCAAGGAACAATAGAAATATTTTACTGACCTGCCGGTCATGAAAGGGCTTTCCATAAAACGCCGAATCCGAATCAATGGAAAGCATCCCCGCCTCAATAAAGTGATCCGAGGGCATGGCGATCCCGAGCTCCTCCAGCAGTTCTCTGGACGCGGACTCCCTCCATCCGCTGCCCGCCGGGATATGCCCCGCGCTGGACGTATCCCACTCGCCCGGAAAGGAGTCTTTATTTTCACTGCGTTTCTGCAGCAGCACCTGAAGATCCGGTTTGAACCGAATGATCCATACATGAGATGTGCGGTGGCGGATGCCCTCCCGGTGCGCCGTTTCCCGGGGTACAGTCTGCCCTACGGGCTCGCCCCTTTCATCAACGATATCAAGTAATTCCATATTTATATGCCTCCTGAGCCTGATTCGTATTTTAACACATCTGCCCTGTCATGCGCAACGAAACACAGGTCTTCCATTGATTCTCCGCGGGCATTTATGTTATGCTTTCTGCAGAAGGAGTGCATAACATGGTCCCAAAACCACAAGAACATGTTTATATTGCCATAGATCTCAAATCATTCTACGCATCCTGCGAATGCGCGGAGCGCGGAATCGATCCCCTGACCGCCAATCTCGTCGTCGCCGACGGCAGCCGCACGGACAAGACGATCTGCCTTGCGGTATCACCGTCCCTGAAGGAACTGGGGATCCCGGGGAGAGCGAGGCTTTTTGAGGTCAAACAAAGGCTTGACCGGCTGAATGCCCTTCGTCTCGGCCGCATTCCCGGCAGGCAGTTCTCCGGCAGCTCCTGGAACGCGGCAGAGCTCGCACGGGATCCATCCCTGAAAATAGACTTCATCACCGCCGTCCCCCAGATGTCCCATTACATCAGGAAAAGCACCGAGGTCTACGAGATCTATCTCCGTTATGCAGCGCCGGAGGATATCCATGTCTATTCCATCGACGAGGTGTTCATCTATGCGGCTCCCTATCTCCGTTCCTCGGGCATGACGCCCCGGCAGTTTGCTTCGGCCATGATCCACGATGTTCTTTCGGACCTGGGGATCACCGCAACAGCCGGCATCGGTCCCAATCTCTATCTTGCTAAGGTCGCCATGGACATCATGGCCAAACACGTCCCCGCCGACGCAGAGGGCGTCCGCATCGCGGAGCTGGACGAGATGACATACCGTCAGAAGCTCTGGCATCACCGGCCTCTGCGGGATTTCTGGCGGGTAGGTCCCGGCATCGCCCGGAAGCTGGAGGGCATCGGTCTCTTTACCATGGGCGATGTAGCCCGCTGCTCCCTGCACGAAGAGGACCTGCTCTATAACATGTTCGGCGTCAACGCGGAGCTGTTGATTGACCACGCCTGGGGATGGGAACCGGTTACCATCCGGGATATTAAAGCCTATCATCCGGAAAACCGGAGCATCGGCTCTGGTCAGGTGCTCCACATACCCTATGATAATGAGAAAGCCCGGCTGATCGTCTGGGAGATGGCGGATCAGCTGTCCCTGGACCTGACAGAAAAAGGACTAGAGACCAACCAGATCGTTCTCACCATAGGCTATGACCGGTCGGGCCTTTCAGACAGTTCTGTCCATTACCAGGGCCCGGTAACTACGGATCACTATGGCCGCAGGATTCCCAAATCATCCCGGGGTACAGAGAATCTGGAACAATACAGTTCCCTGAGCCGCGCCATCACCGGCGCCGCCATGCGCCTTTATGACCGGATCTCCGTGCCGGAACTGCCTGTCCGCCGGATCTATCTGACTGCATGCGGAGTTCTCTCCCGGCCAGAGGCGGAAGCGGAGAACCAGAAAGCTTCATCAGAAGTCCAGCTGGATCTTTTCTCCCGCATCCCGGCGCCCGGCGGAGATACCTCCGGAGAACAGAATGAAGATCAAAGCGGGAATCAGAAAGAAGAAGAGATCCAGAAGACTCTGCTTGCCATAAAAGAAAAGTTTGGAAAAAATGCCGTAGTAAAGGGCAGGAATCTGGAAAAAGGCAGCACCGCCATATCCCGCAATAGACAGATCGGAGGACATAAGGCATGAAGAAAGATAATTATGAGGATATCATCGGTCTGCCTCACCATGTGTCAGATCACCACCTGCCCATGCCCATGGATAAACGGGCTGCTCAGTTCTCGCCCTTCGCTGCTCTTAAGGGATATGAGGACGCCATATCCGAAACCGGCCGATTCACGTCCGAACGCCGGCAGATCACAGAAGACGTACAGGAAGATATGTCCCGGCAGCTGAACGCCCTCGACAGGATCCTTAATGAAACGCCCTCATCCCGTCCGGCGGTCCGTCTCACTTATTACATGCCGGACACGAGAAAAGCCGGCGGATCCGTCAGGACCACCGCCGGCCGGCTGAAGAAAATCGATTCTGTCCACAGGATACTGGTGCTTGACACCGGCGAAGAACTTCCCATGGATGATATCTGCGATCTTCAGATCATTCGCTGCGAAGAATTATAACAGCTCGTCCTTCTTCTCAAGAATAGCTGCGCCTGCCGCACATGCCGGGCAGTCACAGTATTTTCCGCCTGCTGCCTTTACTTCCTTCGCATGGGCAAGCATCGCATCCGCGCCGTCGCCGAACACTGCCTTGCCTGCATCGGAACCCGCAAAAGCGATCAGTCCGTCTATGGGCGTAACATCCTCTTCCAGTTCCGCGATATACATGCGGGTAGCTTCCGCTTCCTTCTCTGTTCCTGCAGCGTCCAGCCACATCTGAGCGGCGTCCTTCGCCTCCTGGCTGCAGGAAGCAGCGGCCATCATTTCCTTAGATTTTTCTGCTACAAACGTTCTCAGTTCATCTGTCATATTGCGTAACCTCCTGATATTTTCGTTTTATTCATTATACACCGCTTCCCTTTTCCTGACAACGCATTCCTCTTCCAGGCGCTTCGCCAGGGCGACCGCGTCCATGCCGTAGCTGTGACGCAGATCGATGCGGATCTGTCCGTTCATGGCAATAAATGCTTCTGGTTCAGAGGATACCGGTATCTCGCCCTCACGGATGCTCCCGGGATCATCCCCTGCAAAATTCGCGACGGTCACAGAACGGCCCGCCTGCTCCCGCAGCAGCGACAGGGCTGCCGGCGTAAACCGGTCTCTTCCCGCTCCTGCCCTGCGCACCGCGGCGGTACAGTCAGAAGATGAGACAAGACCCATATTTGTCCGCGTCCAGTGGGTGCCGATGTCTGTGATGACATAATCATACCTGCCGTAATGTTCCAACAGGGAAAGGAGGCGGTGAGCCGCCGCTGGATCGATCTCATCTGTATAGATGTTGTGGACCGGAGCCGGGATCCGGTCCAGCTCACCTTCCTGGATAAATGGATGTACAGGAAAGTCATCGTCCTTTTTCAGATGATACAAAAGCCGGACCAGCTGTCCGCTCTTTTCTGTTCCGAAATACTTCAGGGAATCATCTAATGGGGACATGTTGATATAGAGACATTTCCTCCCCATAGCATTCAGGCACCTTCCGACAGATACCGCCAGGCTGGTTGCCCCGCATCCGCCCTCCGCCTGTGCGAAGACGATCAGCCGGAACCCGCGATTACCTCTGTATTCCGCGATCCGGCCCGTAAGCTTATAATAGATATATATCAGGTCGTCTGCCGTTTTCCCCGCCTTCTGATAACGCCAGAGGATCCGACCGTCGATGTCTGCATCTTCTTCTCTTTCTGTGAATAATACGGTCCGCTCCTGATCCTGCTCTTGCACCTGCTCCTGTTTCTGCTCTCGGTCGCACAGGATCAGGTCTGCTCCGCTGCCGGGAGCATCCATATAAACCTGAAAACTTCTGCTGATCCCTGCAAGAGCCTTAGCCAGCGCAAGGCCGTAATCCCTGTCTTCCATACAGACGTCCACTTTAATGATCTCCATTCCGCAATTCCCTCCGGCACAGCCTTTGTTATATGGTAATTAATACCATCTCTATGACTCACATTAACATCCCCCTATGGTAATGTCAATCCCGTAATTTGCCTCTTCCCATTGACAAGCTGACTGCCCCGGTATAGAATACTACATGGAATGATCTTCAGGGCAGGGTGCAATTCCCTACCGGCGGTACAGCCCGCGAGCCGCAAGGCATGATCCGGTGAGATTCCGGAGCCGACAGTATAGTCTGGATGGGAGAAGATGTTTTTTATTTGACTTGGCATTGCCCTGGAACAAGCGCGTTCCAGGGCTTTATTTTTTATCAGGAGATGATCAATTGACAGACACAGAACGCAGTTACATGCTCCGGGCCGTTGAACTTGCCCGTCAGGGAGGCGGAAACGTCAATCCCAACCCTCGGGTCGGCGCTGTGATCGTAAAGGACGGACGGGTCATCGGCGAAGGATACCACCAGAAGTTCGGACAGCTCCACGCGGAGCGAAATGCTCTGGCGTCCTGCATAGAGGATCCTGCGGGCGCTACGATCTACGTAACGCTGGAACCCTGCTGCCACTACGGCAAGACGCCGCCCTGCACGGAGGCTATTATTGAAAAGAAACTGGCCCGGGTCGTCGTGGGCTCCCGGGATCCCAATCCGAAGGTAAACGGCGGCGGCGTACGGGTGCTCCGCGAAGCAGGGATCCGGGTGGATACCGATTTCTGCAGAGAAGAATGCGACGCGCTGAACCCTTATTTCTTTAAATTCATCGGACAGGGACGCCCCTATGTAACGCTGAAATTCGCGGAGACGCTGGACGGGAAAATCGCCTCGGTCTCCGGGAAATCCCAGTGGATATCCGGTGAGGCGTCACGCAGGCATACCCATATGATGCGCTCAGAGAATATGGCGATCATGGTCGGCTCCGGAACCGTTCTCGCGGACAACCCCATGCTCACCTGCCGGGTGGATGGCGGCATGAGCCCCGTGCGCGTGATCTGCGACAGCAGGCTCCGCACGCCGGTCACCGCAAATGTGATAACAACAGCGGCAGAAACCGGAGAGCGCCTGCGTCAGCCCCGGACCGTTATCGCTACATGTGTTTCCGACGAAGAGCGGCTTGCGCCCTATCGGGACGCCGGCGCCGCCGTCCTGGTACTGCCGGAGGGCAATGACGGTCACCTGAATCTGCCTGCCCTGATGGAGCAGCTGGGCGCGATGAATATAGACAGTGTGATCTGCGAAGGCGGCGGCCAGCTGAACTGGTCCGCCCTTAAGAGCGGGATCGTTGACCGCGTCCAGGCATATGTCGCCCCTAAGATCTTCGGGGGCAGCGCTGCTCCCGGACCGGTGGGAGGCACAGGTGT
The DNA here is from genome assembly GCA_900315125.1 of uncultured Eubacteriales bacterium. Lineage (GTDB taxonomy): Bacteria > Bacillota > Clostridia > Peptostreptococcales > Anaerovoracaceae > Aminicella. The sequence goes on along the minus strand of OMXT01000073.1, from coordinate 23,151 downwards.
GGATGCTCCCGCTCAGGCGTGGACACTTCACAACATCCATGTCACACCGATTGGCACAGACTTTCTTCTGGAAGGAGATGTGGAAACATGTTCACAGGAATAATTGAAGAGGTCGGACGGGTCCGGCAGATCCGGCGCGGGAGCACGGAAGCCAAGCTGGTCATTGCCTGTTCCAAAGTACTGGGCAAAAACGGTTCCCTGAGCAGCGATCCCTCCTATGGCGTACCCACGCAGATCGGAGACAGCATCTGCGTAAACGGCGTATGCCTGACCGTAACTGCCATGGGCGGCGGCACATTTACAGCCGACGTCATGCCTGAGACATTCTCCCGTTCTTCCCTGGCGGAGCTGCGTCCCGGCAGTCCGGTCAATCTGGAACGGGCCATGCCCGCCTGGGGACGGTTCGGCGGACATATCGTCTCCGGCCACATCGACGGTACGGGAACGATCCGCAGCCTCCGCAGGGACGGAAACGCCGTCTGGTTTACCATCGACGCGGAGGACGGCCTCGTCCAGTATATCGTAGAAAAAGGCTCTATCGCCATAGACGGCATCAGCCTGACGGTAGCTGCCGTAACACACAAACCAAAGGAAAGTTCTTTTCAGGTTTCTATCATCCCCCATACACTGGCGGCAACGGCTCTGTCCGCCAAGAAGGCGGGCAGCACCGTAAACCTGGAAACAGACATAATCGGAAAATACATTCATCAGTTTATGGAGGACAAGTAACAATGGAAGAGAAGAAAAATACAGAATTTCAGTTTGCAACCATACCCCAGGCAGTAGAGGATCTGAAGAACGGAAAACTCATTCTCTGCACCGATGACCCGGACAGGGAGAACGAGGGGGACCTGATCTGCGCCGGTCAGTTTGCGACAACAGAAAACATTAACTTTATGGCCGTGCACGGCAAAGGCCTGATCTGTATGCCTATGGGCAAGAAAGTCATAGAACGGCTGAACCTGCCCCAGATGGTCGCTGACAACACAGATAATCATGAAACCGCTTTCACCGTCTCCATCGACCATGTAAACACGACCACCGGTATCTCCGCGGAAGAACGGGGCTATACAGCCCGCATGGCCGCAGATCCGGAAAGCCGGGCCATCGATTTCCGCAGACCGGGCCATAACTTTCCCCTGCTCGCCAAGAGAGGCGGCGTGCTGGAGCGCAACGGCCATACAGAGGCGACGATTGACCTGATGCGCCTTGCAGGACTGGAAGAGGTAGGCATCTGCTGCGAGGTCATGGATGACGACGGTACCATGATGCGGCTGCCCAAACTGAAAGAGCTGGCCGTAAAATACGGGATCCACCTGATTTCTATCAAGGAACTGCAGAAATACAGAAAGTCTCATGATCATCTGGTAGAAGCCGTCGCCAACACCATGCTCCCCACCAAATACGGCGATTTCCGCGCCATCGGTTTCCGCAACAAACTGAACGGCGAACACCACGTAGCTCTCGTCAAAGGCGACATCGGAGACGGCCAGAACATCCTCTGCCGCGTGCACTCTGAGTGCCTGACCGGCGACGCCTTTGGCTCTCTTCGCTGCGACTGCGGCGATCAGCTCCACACGGCCATGTCCATGATCGAAAAGGAAGGCCGTGGCATCCTCCTCTACATGCGCCAGGAAGGAAGAGGCATCGGTCTGCTGAACAAGCTGAAGGCCTACGAGCTGCAGGACCAGGGCATGGATACCCTGGAAGCCAACCTTGCCCTCGGTTACCCCGGCGACCTGAGAGAATATTATATCGGCGCGCAGATTTTGCGGGACCTGGGCGTGCACACTATGCGCCTGCTGACCAATAACCCCCAGAAGGTCTATCAGCTCAATGAATACGGCATGGAGATTGTAGAGCGGGTGCCCATCCAGATCGCAGCCAACTCTCACGACCTGTTCTATCTTAAGACGAAGCAGGAGAAGATGGGACATCTTCTGAATATTGACTGATGGATGCGCCGGACGACACACGGCCTGATCATATACGAAGAAAATAAACAGTACAGATAAGGAGAAACAATCATGAAGACATTTGAAGGCAAACTCGTAAACAAAAAAGACATCCGCATCGGCATCGTCGTCGCCCGTTTTAATGAGCTGGTAACGACCAAGCTTCTGGGCGGCGCTCTGGACGGACTCCGCCGCCACGAGATCGACGATGACCACATCGACGTGGCATGGTGCCCCGGCGCATTTGAGATTCCTCTTATTGCAAAGAAAATGGCAGCCAGCGGCCGTTACGACGCAGTAATCTGCCTGGGCGCTGTTATCCGCGGAGCAACTTCTCACTTCGACTATGTCTGCTCAGAGGTTTCCAAGGGCATTGCCAACGTCGGCCTGGAAAGCGGCATCCCGGTAATGTTCGGCGTTCTGACAACAGACAGCATAGAACAGGCTCTGGAACGTGCCGGCACCAAGGCAGGCAACAAGGGCTACGACTGCGCTCTCGGCGCGATCGAGATGGTAAACCTGATTAACGAAATCGGCTGATCGCAGGTAAATGCAGGCAGACCGGCTGAGTGACGGCGGGTCAGGGCTTTGTACAATAAAAACACCGGATGATTCGATGTCTCTCTCATCGTCCACCCGGTGTTTTAATATTATAACGCATTCAAAAGGATATTAGAGATTATCTGTTCTTAAATTCCGGAGCGCGCTTCTCCAGGAATGCAGCCATTCCCTCTTTCTGATCCTCGGAACCGAAGCATACCGTCGTAGCCTCAACCTCGAACTGGCTTGCGGACTTGCTGTCCATATCGTAGCCGTTATTGATCGCGATCTTAGCCTGTGCCACAGCGATCGGAGCCTTGGAAGCGATGGTCTTAGCCAGCTTCTCTGCTTCCGGCATCAGCTCTTCCGGAGCAACGACCTTCTCTACCAGACCGATGCGCAGCGCCTCGTCCGCCTTGATGTTCTGAGCGGAATAGATCAGGTACTTAGCCATTCCCTTTCCAACCAGTCTCGGCAGTCTCTGTGTTCCGTCGAATCCCGGGATGATGCCCAGGCCGACTTCCGGCTGTCCGAACAGAGCCTTCTCAGAAGCGATGCGGATATCGCATGCCATGGCCAGCTCGCAGCCGCCGCCCAGAGCGAATCCGTTAACTGCAGCGATGAACGGTTTGGGCATCTGCTCGATGGTATCCATGACCTTATGGCCGGCAGCCATCATGGCACGGCCCTCTACCGCGTTCAGCTTACTCATCTGCGCGATATCAGCGCCCGCAACGAAGGAACGTCCCTCGCCCGTAACGATCACAGCCTTGACTGCCTCGTCTGCCTCGATCTCACCGAGAGCCTGCTGCAGCTCCGCAAGTACCTCTGTATTCAGCGCATTCAGAGCCTTGGGTCTGTTGATTGTCAGATAACCGATTCCTTCCTTGACCTCGTATTTGATATTCTCGTACATTTGAAAAACTTCCTTTCTTCAACAATATTGTACCTGTTTTAAATATAACATTATTTTCTTTCTATTTCAACCCTTACACGGATGCACTGCACTGCCGTGTTGAGCACTGCACTGCTGCGGCTGTCAGGTCACCGGCGGGACTGGATGATCAGGAGCTTTCCGCCGCGGAACGTGATCTCCGCTTCCCTGCCCAGGATCTCATTGCTCACACCCAGGGTCGTGTCATCCGGCAGCGTGTAATCATCCAGAGGATACTTGACGCCCTGGGCGCTGAGGCCTGCGCAGGGACCGCCGTAGGCGGCGAGCCCAAGGTAATAATAATCATCCCTGGGAATGATATAAGATCCCGGGGCTTTCATTGTCACTCTGTTTATTCCGTCAACAAAGGCCAGTTCCTCCATCTTTCCGCAGTACTTGGCCAGCAGCCCGATGTTCCCCATCGTATGATCGAACCTGCCGCCCAGTCCGCCCAGAATGACTGCCCTCCGGAATCCTCTTTCGTAAGCGAGGTCCAAAGCCGCCTCACTGTCTGTCATGTCCTTCTCCGCAGGCAGCACCACAGCGTCCCTTCCCTCCGGCAGTTCGCAGGAATCATAGTCGCCGATCAGGATATCCGGGCGGATGCCCAGTTCCTCCGCCTGGATCAGTCCCCCGTCCGCAGCGATCACTGCGTCATATTCTTCTGGATCGACAGTTATCTGATCTGCCTGGTCGATATGGGATGTAATGATCAGGCATCTCCGGCTGCCTGCTTCTTTTCTTTCTGCCGCTTTTCTTTCTGCTGTATTTCCTTCTGATGTCTGTGTCATACGATGCTTCCCTCCTGCTCCGGAATCCCGCGTACATGTATTTGTAAATGCCGCGGTTCTATTATATAATATCAGTGATTGTTTGCAACCGGGATATGGAGGTCAGTTATTATGAATAATTATATCGTAAGGGAAACACCGGCTGTCATGCGGCAGATGGCCCGGGACCATCTTCAGGGGAACTGGATCATGGTATACTGCGGCGTGGCATTTTACTATATTATGGCTACGCTCATGCCTCAGTTTTTCGATCTCTGTGTGCCTCTGGGAAGAGCATCCCAGGCTGTGGCAGGAGAAAATGTAGATATTTCCGTGATCAGCCAGTTCTATTCCATGTTTTTCACCGGCGTCTTCTCTGTAGGACTCGCCTCGTTCATGATATCCTTCGTGCGCCTGAGGGAGATCCATCCGACCTATGTATTCAATGGATTCGAATATTACATGCGGTGCCTCGCCCTGTCCCTGGTAAAGACAGGGCTGATATTCCTCTGGACACTGCTCCTGATCATCCCTGGCATCATCGCTTCCATTCGATACAGCCAGGCGGAATACATCCTGGCAGACGACCCATCCAAGGGCGTCATGCAGTGCATCGCAGAGAGCAAGTGGATGATGGACGGAAACAAGGCGTCATACTTCGTATTCGGATTATCCTATATCGGCTGGATCGCGCTGTCCGCCATTCCTCTGTTCCTTGTTTCTTTCCTGTCAGAACAGAGCGACATGCAGAACGCCATGGAGTTTATCCTGACGGCAGCCGCATCCCTTCCCCTCTATCTGTCCCTGACCTATCTGCAGACCGGCGTCACCGTGTTCTATGAGCTCGTCAGCGGACATCTCCGTGCCCGCCAGCCGGAAAACGACCCCTGGCAGGACGGGAACCAATGGCCGGGCAGCGGACAGAACATGTAGAATCATATGATAAAAAATACAGCCTCCGGATCTGACGTCAGACAGACAACAGACCTGAAGGCTATTTTTTCTCGTATTTACAGTGCGATAACGCCCACGCACAGCAGCGTAATGATCAGCCCGGCAGTGCACACACCTCCAAATATGGAGGGCAGCGCCGACCGGAGGCTCATATCCAGCATGGCGGCGATGAGAGCGCCGGTCCAGGCTCCCGTTCCCGGCGCCGGAATTGCTACGAACAGAAACAGACCCAGTTTTTCGTATTGAAGCACTTTTCCCTTCTTCCGGTTTGCCTTATCCTCCATCCTGGTGACCAGGCGGTTCAGCCGTTCGCTTTTTCCCCGCATCCATTTAAAGATCCGCCGGATAAAAAGGATGATAAAGGGTACAGGAACCATGTTCCCGCAGATGGAGATCACCATGGCAATCCAGGGATTCACGCCCTGCGCCGCAGCAATGGGAATGGCCCCCCGCAGTTCAATGACAGGGACCATAGATATAAGAAATGTCGTTAAATATTTAATCATAATCCTTTACAGTTCCGCAGTTTTCCTCTGGGACACTTTTGACCGAAAAGCAGAAGCCATTTCCGCCTCTCAGAACCCCCTGTGATTCGTCCTGATCTGTACGAAGATCCCCACAAGGCACAGCACCAGCGTGCCCGCCAGGAATATCTGCTGGTGCGCAGATACCAGCGGTCCCAGCATCTCATGGCTGACGCCCGTAACGGTTTCCTCCGGCGTGACGCCTACGGCATCTGCCAGATGATCCAGTTCCAGCACCAGGTACATACACGGCAAAACGACCATGCTGCCTCCCGCCGCCGCTGTACAGATCGTGATCATAAGATTCAGGGCTTTTACGGCAAGCGCTCCGAATATTATAACACAGATAACAATATATGTAATCTTTTCGTGGGGGAAATCCAATGTGGAGAGCTGCGCCAGCATATTTCCCGCAATAAATCCCGCGATCACACCGATGACCGTCACGCCGATCTTTATGACGAATCCGGACAGCAGCGCCGCCACCAGACCTGCAAGGGAGGCGATGATCACATCGTCCCGATCTCCTCCCGCCCTGCTGCAGACCAGACTGAACACCCATACGAACGCCGCGGCAGCCACTGCCAGGCGAAACAGATCCCTGCCCTTAAAGCAGCTCAGAAATCCCAGTATGACCACGACTCCAAGATAACCAAATAATACAGCCATGTCAGTTCTCCTGTTTCCCACTGTTATTCACAGCATCCAGTGCAAACAGAGCCGCGCCCACAGCGCCGCAGAGGTCCGGCACCTCCGGGATGATCAGCTTCTCTCCCAGCAGTTCCTCTATGCATTCCGCAACGCCGGCGTTCCTTGCGACTCCGCCGGTCATCATATACCTGCCGGTGCCCTTCACTCTGCCGACAAGATTCATCGTCTTGGACGCCACGCTCTTATTCAGCCCGTGAACGATATCCGAGATCTGCTTATTATCAGCGATCAGCGATACTACTTCCGACTCCGCAAACACGGTGCACATGCTGGAGATCGTCAGGTCCTCCTTCCACTCAAGACCGGCTTTACTGATACCCTCAAGATCCGTCTCCAAGACTCTTGCCATATTCTCCAGGAAACGGCCCGTACCGGCGGCGCACTTGTCATTCATGGCGAAATTCAGCACATTGCCTTCTTCATCCAGAGAGATGGCTTTGCTGTCCTGACCCCCGATGTCTATGATGGTTCTGACCCTGGGATCCAGGTGGAAGGCGCCTCTGGCATGGCAGGTGATCTCAGTAATGCAGGAATCGGCGAAATCGATATTCTTTCTCCCATACCCCGTGGCAACGATCGCAGCGATCTGGCTGCGGGGGATTTTCAGAGCGTTCAGAGCGTTTTCCGCGCCCCGCTGCGCCTTGGCGCCCGTACGGACGATACAGTGGTCCACCAGATTCCCGTCCCTGTCCAGGACCGCCATGTTTGTCGTCGTAGAGCCGCTGTCTATGCCTGCCACATATTGTCCTGTTCCTTCCACTTTTATCTCCTTTCCAAGTCCCAGGCTCTCGGCGAATCCTCCGATCCTTGTGGAAAGCTGCCCGAGAGACTGCATAGTAAAATCCGTTTCTATGCGGATCATTGGAACATCTGCGTGCTGCCGTATCATCTCATATTCAAATCCGTAATAATCGCAGAATTTTACCGTATGATATATGATGCCCTTAAGATTCGGTGATTCCAGCAGACGCCTCCTTCCGGAAATGTCCGCCATCCGCATGCATGGCACCTGCCCCAGCAGCTCTCCCGCATACCAGTCCAGGAGCCCATCCAGAGACAGACCTTCCGGAGGCGCCGCCATGTCCCGGTTATTATTGCAAGTCCGGTCAATGACGGGCAGCGGAAGCTCCCTGCGCAGCTGCGCCAGCATCCCCTCGCCGATCCTGCCGCCCAGGAGCGCGACATGCGGCTCCGTCACCGTCACTTCCTGGCGGGTAAACGCCTTCCGAAACGCGTCAAAACTGAATTCCTTTCCGCTGTATGCCCTGTATTCTGTGAAAAGCCGCTTCAGCTCGTCAGCAAGGCGCTCCCTTGCGCAGCTGTTGTCATTATGTGGAAGATCCAGAAGGAACAAAAACTTCATGGACGGTTTCAGGATATCATAAGCCCTTCTGAGACTGTCGCAGCAGTTTACGAGGACCAGTTCCTCAGCAGATTCTCTGTGGACCTCCTCGATCAGGGCTTTGATATGGCTGCACATGTTCATATGCGTCAGCCCCTGGGCATAATCAAAATTCTCTGCCTCCGCGTTCAGTTCCCTGCACTCCGCGCCGAAGCCCGCCAGAAGTTCGACAGGCGCGTATTTACATGTAAATCCTATCATGTGTTCCCTCCAGCTGTTCCATAAATGCTCCCGCTCTCGTCGCCATCTGGCCGTCCTGGACATTGCGGGTGTCACACCCGTCTCCATCCAGTGTCAGCGTAGGAAATCCCGCAGCCTCCAGCTGCTCCTTCGCATTCGCAGCCATGCCCAGCGTCTGTTTGCATCCCCAGTGGCAGAACCAGATGATGCCGTCAATATTCATCTGCCTTGCATAAGCAAGAATCCTGTCGATCCGCCTCTGCCCCGGTCCGTTCATGGAATTTTTCAGCAGCTGCTTCGCCAGAGTCCCGCAGGGGTTCCGGGGATCCAGATCACTGAGATTATCAACGTTCATGTCGCAGAGCACTACCTCTGCCTTATCATTGTACCGAAAAATGTCATCGATAGAGTTCTGCCAGTATGGAAGGGTATGGACCCAGAGGATCCGGATCCCTGTTCGCTTCTCCGGCAGCTTCCTGAGATGGTCTGTCAGCTTTCCTGTATATTTCAGGGTCTGGGGTGTCCCGAGATATATGTGCATGGCCAGGGCGTCCATCATCAGAAATGTCATACGGCTGGACTCGTGGCGAGTCTGCTTAAGAGCCAGCGCCCTGCGATAGTTCGCAACAGAATCCCTGGATGCCTCCATGACCTTTCTCAGTTTCTCCTGATCCAGTGTTTTCCCGCTGTGATATTCTGCAAAGCGGATCATATCATTCATCTGTCTGGTGAGATATCTGAGCTCGGAATCCCCCTGTCCCCCTGGAACGTCCAAAACGAAATGGGGCACGTGGAAGTAATCCGCCAGCATCCGGAAAGACAGCTGGTTGGCGTCGCAGGCCAGCGTAGTATTCACGATCATCATGGGCTTTGGAAGAACACCGGCGAGGGTCATGCCGATCAGCATTTTATGATAGGAACAAAGGCTTTCCGGCACGCCGCCTGCCTCCGCCCTTTCCAGGAAGATGCGTTCACAGCCCGAAGCCGTCATATAACAGCTCAGACCTTCTGGAACCATGACCGGGATATTCATGGCATGGAAGATCTGGCAGGGCGTCATGAGACTGACGATCACTGCCCTTCCTTCTCCCCGTATGGAATCCGCCATCTTATCGTTGCAGAAGCTCATCAGATATCTTCTCGGCTCCGAATCCTGACCGTTTTTGGACCAGCGGATCACCTTCCCGTATCCGCGAAAAACAGCCGCCAGAATGCGGCGGGCAGCCTCCGGATGTCCTCTTTCTATCAGTCCGCTGACCTTCTCTCCAAATTTCCGGACGGTGTCGTTCATAATATCCCCCTGCATGCCTCTTATAAAAAGGGCTGCATCCCAAAATCTCAGTCGTGATGCAGCCCTAATAAAATTCAGTTTATTTCAGTCCTCATGCTCCGGTTAGCCCAGCAGTCCGCTTCCGAAGAGAGGAGCGAACACCAGAGATACGATTGTCATGAGCTTGATCAGAATGTTGATGGAAGGACCGGATGTATCCTTGAACGGGTCACCTACGGTATCTCCAACAACGGTAGCCTTATGGGTCTCAGAACCCTTGCCGCCGTAGTTGCCTTCCTCTACAAACTTCTTGGCGTTGTCCCATGCGCCGCCTGCGTTGGCCATCATGATAGCCAGCAGAACGCCGGATGCCAGCGCACCGGCAAGCATGCCGCCCAGTGCGGAAGATCCAAGAACGAATCCAACAACTACAGGTACAACGATAGCCATCAGGCCGGGGATGATCATTTCCTTCAGCGCTGCAGAAGTAGAAATCTCTACGCAGCGGCTGTAATTCGGTTTGCTTGTTCCTTCCATGATTCCCTTGTCCTCGTGGAACTGTCTGCGGACTTCCTGGATCATCTCGTTGGCAGCCTTACCTACAGAGTTCATGGTGAACGCAGAGAATACGAAGGGCAGCATGGCTCCGATGAAGAGACCTACGATAACGATGGGGTTCAGCAGGTCGATCGCCTTCAGCTGGGAAACCTGTGCGAAGGATACGAACAGAGCCAGAGCAGTCAGAGCTGCGGAGCAGATCGCGAATCCCTTACCAATAGCAGCGGTCGTATTACCTACAGCATCCAGCTTGTCTGTGATGTTTCTGACACCCTCAGGAAGCTCGGACATCTCAGCGATTCCTCCTGCGTTATCGGATACTGGACCGTAAGCATCTACTGCGACGGTGATGCCGGTAATGGACAGCATACCTACCGCAGAAAGAGCGATGCCGTAAACACCGGCAAAATTATATGCTACAAAGATGCCGATGACGATGCAGATGATGGGCCACATGGTGGACATCATTCCAACGCCCAGGCCGCTGATGATGGTCGTTGCGGAACCAGTCTGGGATTCCTCGGCAATCTTCTTTACTGATTTGAAATCAGCGGATGTATATACCTCAGTGATCTTACCGATAGCAACGCCGACAATCAGTCCAGCGATAATCGCATAGGCATAATTGAAGCTGCCCAGCATGGACTTGCTCAGCCACAGGGATGCCACGATTACGATAACAGCACTGATATATGTTGCCATGTCCAGAGACTTGGCCGGGTTGGAGTTGGGGTCATTGCTGCCTCTTACACAGAGGATGGCAATAACGGACGCGATCAGACCGATGGCTGCAAGAACCAGCGGGAAGATTGCAGCTGTGCCCTCTGTGAAAGCACCGGATACTTCTGCATCGCTGACGGCTACAGCTGCCAGAGTGATAGCGGAAATGATGGAACCTACATAGGACTCAAACAGGTCGGATCCCATGCCTGCTACGTCTCCTACGTTATCGCCTACATTGTCGGCAATAACAGCAGGGTTGCGCGGGTCATCTTCCGGGATGCCTGCCTCAACCTTACCAACGAGGTCAGCGCCTACGTCAGCAGCCTTGGTGTAGATACCGCCGCCGACACGGCCGAACAGGGCCATGGATGATGCGCCGAAACCAAAGCCTGTTACACACTGGGTAACGGTTGCCAGATCCAGTACGCAGTAAACGATGCCCAGTCCCAGAAGTCCGAGGCCTGCAACGCAAAGTCCCATAACGGAACCGCTGCGGAACGCAACCTTAAGAGCAGATCCGATTCCCTGAGAACGAGCTGCTTCCGCGGTACGCGTATTTCCCAGCGTGGCCACGTTCATGCCGAAGAAGCCGGCCAGTACGGAAAGCAGTGCACCGCATACATAGAGAATACCCGTCGTTACATTGATGAATACGCAGAGCAGGACGCAGATGACAATGATCACGATTGCCATGAACTTATACTCTCTCTTAAGGAAAGCAAAGGCACCCTCTCTGATGAAACCGGAGATCTCCTTCATCCGGTCCGTTCCCGCCTCACGGTTCTTGATCCACATTGCGAGACAAAGCGCCACGATCAGGGCGATAGCCGCGCAGGCAGGAGCAATTAATTTAAGCGACATACAAAACCTCCTATAATTACGCGCATTGAGAGGCACGTCACCAGTACCTCTCAACAAATTAAATATAATTAAATAAACATTTCAAACAAGCTCTGAAAGGCTGACGGACCTCTGTCTGTCCGCCTACTTTCCGATCGTCACAAGGATGAGAGAAAGAACGATAAATACGACAGACGTAACAATGGTGATCTTATTCAGTATGCTCTGATATCCTCTGCCCCGCTTGGTTCCAAAGAGCTGCTCAGCGCCGCCTGCGATAGACCCGGAAAGTCCGTCACTGTTGCCCTCCTGGAGCAGGATGCTGAGAATCAGGATAACGCTTACGATTCCGAGAATGACCATAAATGCTGTATACATGAATAAACCTCCATAATATTATCAGTGATGTTTGTTTTCACAAAAAGAAAAGTGGAACAGTGTGTTTCCACTGTAACCACTTTACTTTAGCATAGCCCTTATGAAAAATCAAGCGTGTTTTTTACTTAATTGTTCAAATGAAATCAGAATGCAATCAGAAGTTGATGATGCCCATGAACTTCTCCGGTACAAGGCTTGCTCCGCCTACCAGCGCTCCGTCGATTTCCGGCATATTCATGATCTCTGTAGCATTCTCCGGTTTAACGCTTCCGCCGTACTGGATCGTGACCTGATCACAGGTATTCTCATCATAGAGCTTCTCTACGATCCCGCGGATCGCCGCGCACATCTCGCCTGCCTGTTCCGGGGTCGCTGTCTTGCCTGTGCCGATAGCCCAGATGGGCTCATAGGCGATGACCATTTTAGCCGCGTCAGCAGCCGCGATGTCCTTCAGGTCTGCCTTTATCTGATTCTCGACGATCTCCTGAGCCTTGCCCGCTTCTCTCTGATCCAGGTTCTCACCTACGCAGAGGATCGGAACGATATCACTGTCAGCGAAGATCTTCTTCAGCTTCTTATTTACCGTCTCATCCGTCTCGTTGAAATACTGACGTCTTTCGGAATGTCCGATGACACAGTAGTCCACACCGATCTCCTTCAGCATCGGCAGAGAGACCTCTCCGGTGAAAGCGCCGGAATCTTCAAAGTGAACGTTCTGAGCGCCTACACCAATGGAAGTGCCTGCGAAGGCTTCCTTCAGTGTGTCCAGATCAGTAAAGGGCGCGCAGATCGCTGTCTTAACGTCGGTATCCTTATAGAGTTTAACGAATTCTTCTGCAAATGCTTTAGCCTCAGCCTTCGTCTTGAACATCTTCCAGTTTCCTGCGATAAACGGGATTCTCATAGCCATAACTATTGTACCTCCATATATAAATTAGTAAAAACAGACCGGAGCCCGCCCGGCAACCGGGCGGGAACTCCTGATCATTGATTCATTATTTGTCTTCTATCACTGCGATGCCCGGCAGTTCCTTGCCCTCAAGGAATTCCAGGGATGCGCCGCCTCCGGTGGAGATGTGCGTCATCTTATCGCCCAGGCCGAACTGCTCTACCGCAGCCGCGGAATCGCCGCCGCCGATGATCGTGATGGCATCGCTTGCTGCAAGCGCTTCTGCCACAGCCCTCGTTCCTACGGCGAAGTTCGGCATCTCGAATACGCCCATGGGTCCGTTCCATACGATCGTCTTTGCATCTGCCAGCGCTTCTTTATACAGTTCAATGGTCTTGGGTCCGATATCCATACCCATCATGTCTGCGGGGATTTTATCTACATCTACTGCAGCTTTCTTCGCATCGTTCTTAAAATCATCTGCGCAGATCACATCCACAGGAAGGAGCATGCGGACGCCTGCTGCCTCTGCCTTCTTGAGAAGCTCGCCGGCAAGACCTACATTATCGGCATCCAAAATGGATTTTCCGATCTCCAGTCCCTGAGCTTTGGCAAATGTATAGGACATGCCGCCGCCGATGATCAGTGTATCGACCTTGGTGATCAGATTTTCAATAACAGGGATCTTGTCACCCACTTTAGCTCCGCCCATGATTGCCACGAAAGGCCTCTTGGGATCTTCTACCGCGCTTCCGAGGAACTTTACTTCCTTCTCGATCAGGAAACCGGAAACGCAGGGGAGATATGCTGCTATGCCTGCTGTGGATGCATGGGCGCGGTGAGCAGTTCCGAATGCATCCTGAACAAAGACCTCCGCCAGGGATGCCAGTTCTTTGGCAAATGCGGGATCGTTGTCCGTTTCTTCTTTACGGAAGCGGACATTCTCAAGCAGCATTACTTCGCCCGGTTTCAGCTCTGCCGCCGCTGCGCGGACACTGTCATCAACAACAACAGGGCTGGATACGAATTTTACATCCTGTTTCAGATATTCCTTCAGTCGTTCTGCCACGGGAGCCATGGTGAATTCCATGTTTGCCTTTCCCTTGGGGCGTCCCATGTGGGACATAAGGATCACAGCGGCGCCGGTCTCGATCAGATACTGGATCGTCGGCAGCGCTGCCGTGATCCGGGTATCATCAGAAATCTTACCGTCCTGCATCGGGACGTTGAAGTCGCATCTTACGATGACTTTCTTTCCCTTCAAATCCACATCTCTGACTGTTTTCTTCATAATATACACTCCTTAATATAATAATGATAGAAAATTAATTTCCATTTATCTTATCGTCAGTATCTTCTCCTCTTAGACGAAGTGAGGATTCCGAGACTCTCTCTGTATTTGGCAACGGTCCTCCGAGAGATCTCTATGCCCTTCTGAGCAAGGATCCCGACCATTTCCTGGTCGCTGTAGGGCTTCTTCGGATTCTCTCCGGCGATAATGTCCTTAATGATAGACTTAACGCTGTTGGAGGAGATCCCGCTGCTGCTCCCCGCCACGGACACACCGCTGCTGAAGAAGAATCGCAGTTCGAACACGCCCCTGGGGCTCTGCATATATTTTCCATTGATTGCCCGGCTGACTGTGGACTCATGGATATTCAGCTCATCGGCGATCTGCTTCAGCGTCATCGTCCGCAGGTACTTCTCCCCTTTATCGAAGAAATCCTGCTGGTAATGAACGATGGCAGCGGCAACATTGAATATCGTCTGTTTCCGCTGTTCTATGCTGCGGATCAGCCACATGGCGGAATTGAAACGGCTCGTCAGATAATCGTCCAGCGCCTTGTCCTCCGCTGCCTTCTGGGAAAGCTTGCGGTAATAGGAGCTGACCATCAGCCGGGGCATGCTGGAATCATTGCTCCGCAGCACATACTCCCCGTCTATCTTTTCTACGATGACATCCGGCACCACATAGCGCGTCGATTCCCCGCCGCTGGCAAACTGCCTGCCCGGTTTAGGCTCCAGAGAACGGATCAGATCTATGTCCTTCTGCACTTCTTCCGCCTTGAGTTTTACTTCCCTGGCGATCTTGGAGACCTTATTGTCGGCGATATCCTCCAGCATATGATCAAGGATATACTCGAGTTTAGATGTCAGCTGTCCTCTGGCTGCCAGCTGGATCTTGAGGCATTCCGAAAGGTTCCTTGCCCCGACGCCTGTGAGTTCCATCTGCTGGATATAAGAAAGCACCCGTTCCAGGTCATCCTCGCTGCAGCCCATGGCGCTCATGATGTCCTCATCACTGACCTCCAGATAACCGTTATCATCTATGCCGTCAATAATAAAACCGGCGATCTCCCGGTCTCTTCCCTTCAGGCTGGAAAGCTGGAGCTGCTCCGTGAGAAAATCATGGAGAGTCTGCTCCGCCGTTGTATACTGTTCGTAAGAGTACTCCTCATGATCCGGCGAGATCTCCCACTTGCGGTAGTTGGCGTCATCATAATCATCCTCGACGATGTGGTCCCGGATCACGTCCATATTGACCGGCGCAAACTCGGGATCTGCGGGACTCTGCTCCTCCAGCACCGGGTTCTCCAGTATCTCATTCTGGACATACTCATTCAGATCCAGGTTGTTCAGCTGAAGGATCTTGATAGCCTGGATCAGCTCCGGCGTCATGGCGAGCTGTTGTTTCTGTTCAATTTTCAGCTCGTATCCAAGCTTCATCTCTTCACTCCCTTGATCAATATATCTATAGAATATAAGACCCGTCAGAAAATGTCAACCTTTCTGACAAAGCCCGGACCTACAGCAGGGACGGAAAACCGATCTGCCTCAGCGCTTCGAACAGGACGATGTTCGCCGAGTTCGCAAGATTCAGGGACCGCAGTCTTGTATTCTCACTCATGGGTATGCGTATGGCGTGCTCCCGGTGGGCTGCAATGAAGTCCCTGGGCAGTCCCCGGGTCTCCCTGCCGAACAAAAACATGTCTCCGTCCTGATACGAAAAATCCGTATAAAGGTGCTCCCCCTTCGTCGTTGATAAGAACATGCGCCTGCCCTGATATTCTTCCATAAAAGCTTCCAGACTCTCATGGACTTTCAGTTTAACATAGGGCCAGTAATCCAGTCCAGCCCTCCGTACGGATTTGTCATCAATGCGGAAGCCCAGAGGCTCCACGAGATGCAGCACGGAATTGGTCGCTGCGCAGGTCCTTGCGATATTTCCTGTATTAGGCGGAATTTCCGGTTCCACCAGCACAACATGTAATGCCATAGATCAACCTCCTGTCCTGTCAATCATACCTTTTTTTTCGGAAAATATAAAGACAAATAAAAGTAATTAATATATAATGAAACGCGGATATATCTGTATAAAAAGCGAATAAACGGATGAGGAGGGACCATGAAAAAATTCAACATAGCCATACTTGGGCTGGGAACCGTCGGAGGCGGAACATATGATATACTGAAAAAGAACCATGACCTGATCGCACGCCGGACGGGCGCAGACTATCAGGTCACCCGGATCCTGGAGATCAGCGACAAGGCTGTCGCCGCCCACGGAGTCGATCCGTCTATGGTAGCGGCAGACGCCGACGATATCCTCACGGCAGACGATATTGATATCGTGGTAGAAGCTCTGGGCGGGATCGAGCCTGCCACGGGATTTATGCTGAAGGCGATGGAAAACGGCAAGTCCGTCGTTACGCCCAATAAGGCAGCCGTCGCAGCCAGCTATAAGAAGTTAGGAGAAACAGCAAGGGAAAACGGTGTTCATTTCCGCTTTGAGGCAAGCGTGGGCGGCGGCATCCCCTGTCTCGCAGGGATCAGCGAGTCTCTCGCTGCCAATGAGTTTTCTGAAATCCACGGCATACTGAACGGGACCACCAATTATATTCTGACCAAAATGGGAGAAGACGGCCGTTCCTATGACGATGTGCTGAAAGAAGCCCAGGAAAAAGGCTTTGCTGAAGCGGATCCCACAGCGGATGTGGAGGGCATCGATGCGGCTAACAAGCTGTCCATCCTCATGGCACTTGCCTTTGATCAGTACATCCCTCCCATGGATATCCCCAGGACGGGCATAACCGGCGTCACCGGCGAACAGCTCCGCGCCGCCCGGGAAAGAGGATGCTGCATCAAGCTGATTGCCCATGCTGCCAGAAAAGAAGACGGCTCTCTGTCCTGCGATATCAGGCCCACAGAGATTCCCTTCAGTCATCCTCTGGCAGGCGTCAATAATGAATTCAATGCAGTCTATGTAACAGGCGATGCTGTCGGTGAGGTCATGTTCTACGGAAAAGGCGCCGGCGCTCTCCCCACTGGAAGCGCTGTTGTCGGTGACCTCATCGCCATCATGAAACAGCTGAGCACAGGCTGCAGATAATAATTACGGAGGCAGAAGAATGAGTTTATACGAAGAATGGAAAAACATGCTGGAGAATCAGACCGATGAGACATTTGAGGCATTCTGGAAAGAATACAGTGATGCGGAGATGGCCATCTATACGGACATCCTGAATCATAAGGATGAACCTCTGAAGGGCAAGCTCGGCGAGCTGGCAGAGAAATATCACTGCCGCAGCGCGATATTCGAGGGATTCCTGGACGGCGTCAGCGGCAGCCTGAAGAACGAGGAACCAGATCTGGAATCCATGACGGAGGATTCCGACATCGACCTGGACTTCGATTATGAGAAGCTGTATTACAACATGTGGGCGGCGGACGCGCCCCATCTGTACAGCCTCAAGGCATGGGACAATGTGCTGTCAGAGGAAGAACGCAAGAAGATCAGCGGCGATTATAAACGTTCCAAGATCTATCATCCCAAGAAGAAGCCGGGCAGAAACGATCCATGCCCCTGCGGAAGCGGCAAGAAGTTTAAGAAATGCTGCATGGGCAAAGGAATCTATGACTGATCCGGCGCACAGCAAGTAAACGACGGGGCGTCCCGGCAAGGTGATATCACCTGCTGAGGCGCCCCGTTTTTATCTGTAAATATTGCAAGCATCGTCTCTATAAATTTTGTTCGCACAGCTCCCGGATGCAGCAGTGATCGCAGCCGGGTTTCCTTGCCGTGCAGCAGTTCCTGCCGTGGAAGATCAGCAGGTGGTGGGTGTGGCTCCACTGGTCATGGGGAATGGCTTCCTGAAGAGCTAACTCTGTCTTCAGCACATCCTTCTCCTTCACAAGGCCGATGCGGTTGCTGACCCGGAACACATGGGTATCCACGGCGATGCGCTGCTCGCCGAAGCCCTCCGCCTGAACCACGTTTGCTGTCTTCCGCCCTACGCCCGGCAGGCTCATGAGCTGCTCCCGGTCGTTAGGCACTTCGCCGCCGAACGCTTCCACCAGTTTCCGTGAAAGACCAACGATATTTTTCGATTTGGTCTTGTACATCCCGATGCGGCGGATATATTCGCTGACTTCCTCCGGCTCCGCCTGAGCCAGGGCCATAGCGTCCGGGTACCGCTCAAACAGTGCAGGCGTCACCTGATTGACGCTCTTATCGGTGGTCTGAGCAGACAAAACAGTAGCCACAAGCAGTTCAAAAACGTCCCTGTGATCCAGGGCGCAGCCCGCCTCCGGGTATTCTAAAGTAAGCTCATCCAATATATTCTGAATGCGATTCGATTCCATTCTTCTCTTCTTTCTTCGCTTCCTAAATCTTCATAAAATGCCCGTTATGCCGCCTGCCTTACCCGGGCAGCCGCCCTGCGCATGGCCCGCAGCCTCCACTGGTAGATCCCCTCTTTGTTGAGCTCCAGGATCTCATCCGTCGCCCGGCTGAGAACTACAGACAGTAAGAATGCTCCTGCCATGATCAGCAGGTAAACGATGGGCTCATAGGTCTCCACGCTGGTCTGCTTCACGAAATTCCGCAGGCACACATGGGTCAGATACAGCTCCAGTGAATATTTTCCGGCAATCTCCAGGAACCGGCGCACCCTGCCCGTAACTGCAGGCGTCAGGAACTTTCCCGCGGCACGGAACGCCATGACCAGCAGCAGAAGAAGTCCGACGGACTGTATGAATGCCGTCATCCGGGCACTGACTGGGCTGTACTGATGCCATCCCGTCGCCCACCGGAGGACGATCGTCGCAGCGATAAAGGGAACAAGCGGAGCCACAGGGATCCTGCGGTGCTCCCTAATCGGCTGTCCCATATAGCAGCCCAGGATAAATACCGGCACCCGCATAGTGGCGATATTCGTCTGGACAAACATGTCGTGATCCAGCCAGGAATACAGCATGGGAAGCCCGATGCTGAGCGCCATGAGGATGAGGAAATTCACATTCCTGCGGTCTGTATCATTCAGCAGATAATGGACCGGGGGATAGATCATATAGAGCATGACGATCAGGATCACAAACCAGATGTAATGTTCCCCTCTGGCGAAGAAATTATAGAATGTAAGATCCTTCACCACATCCAGCCACGTCTCATCCCGCATCAAAAGATCCCGGACGATCCAGAAGCCCCCTCCGCACAGAAGATAGGGAATCAGGACCCGGGACATCCGCTTATAGTAGAACCGTTTCAGATCGTGATTTTTGCTGAAAGAATAATACAGACCCATGCCGGAGAGAAATAGAAAGACTTCCACTCCCACGCTGCGGATCAGCGCGTAATAGACAAGGGCTGCCTGGTAGATCACAGACGAAGACGCGTCAATCCGTCCGATGGCGTCATAATGCCAGACGTCATAACTGTAATGAAACAGCATGATGCTGATGGCGGCAAGGCCGAATATGACGTTCCGGTACCTGCTGAACAGGTTCAGGTCAATAGAAGCATTTAAAATGTGTTTCTTATTCTGATTCATAGATGCGCGTTACTTGAACTTCCTTCTTTCCGAATTCCGCATGTGCCGTTCCATGGCCTCTGCCCCTTCCTCAGGATCATGCTTCAGGAATGCTCCGTAGATGCTCCGGTGCTCCCCAAGAACATCGGAAAGATAATTGGGCGCATAATAATTGGAAGGATCACAGTACTGCAGGTAGAGCTGGTATGTGCTCAGCTGCTGGATCAGCATGCGGCTGTGTGTTGCATGATAAATGATCTGATGGAACGCCATATTGATATTCAGCATCTTGGGTATGTCGTTCTTCATCGTGTAAAATTCCATGAACTCAAATGTCTCGTTGAGTTCTTCCATTTCTTCCTTAGTTATACGCTGGATAGCCCACTGCACTGCCTGGATCTCGGCGCTCTTCTGCATGACGTTGATATCCCGGATATCCTGAGGCGAAAGCCCTGTAACAAAGGCTCCTCTGTTGGGTATCGTCTCGATCAGGCCGTCTGCTTCCAGCTGCCGCAGCGCTTCCCTGACGGGCGTCCGGCTCACGCCGTACTGGCTGCAGATCCTGGATTCCGTCAGCTTGGACCCGTCCTTGAGCTTCCCTGTCAGGATATCCTCCTGGAGCTCCGAGAAAAGGTCGCTGGAGAGCGGCTGTGCCTTCCTGTTCTGATCATCTTCCAGATACTGAATTACCGACATATCCCCTCCTCCGCTGCCTGCCGTGAGACCAATCCACTTGATTATAGGATTTCCGCCGTGTGCTGTCAAGGATATTCCTTATACAACAAAGCCCTGACCCGCCGCAGTCCAAAAGGAGCCGCCCGAAGGCAGCTCCCCTGTATGATTTCTGTTATGCGGCCGGTCAGGCCTTTGTTGCCTGGAACGCAAGACCGTTCCCGTCTGCGTCGATATTTACTGTGACGCCGTCATAGACCTCGCCCCGGATGATCATCTCCGCGAGCTGCGTCTCTATGGTCCGCTGCAGATAACGCTTGACCGGACGGGCGCCGTAGTTCGGATCGTAAGCCTGCTCCGCGATATAATCCCGGGCGCTGTCCGACAGAACAAGATTGATCTCTCTCTCCGCCAGCCGCTTCTCCAGAGACTCCATGGAGAGGTCGATGATCTTCTTGACCTGCTCCTTCGTCAGCGGGCTGAAGACGATGATATCGTCGATCCGGTTCAGGAATTCGGGCTTGAAGTAGCTGCGCAGCTCCTTCGTCACATGATCCTTTACCTCCGGGTCGATGGTCCCGTCGCTGCGAATATTGTCGATCAACTCGGCGCTGCCGATGTTGGATGTCATGATGATCACCGTGTTCTTGAAGTCCACGGTCCTGCCCTGGTTGTCCGTCAGGCGGCCGTCGTCCAGCAGCTGCAGCAGGATGTTGAACACGTCCGGGTGGGCCTTCTCTATCTCGTCGAACAATATGACGCTGTAGGGCTGGCGCCGCACGGCTTCTGTCAGCTGGCCGCCTTCATCGTAGCCCACATATCCCGGAGGCGCTCCCACGAGACGGGAGACGGAATGCTTTTCCATATACTCCGACATGTCGATCCGGATCATGTTCTTCTCCGAGTCGAACAGTGCTTCTGAAAGGGTCTTGGCCAGCTCGGTCTTGCCCACACCGGTAGGACCGAGGAATATGAAGGAACCGATGGGCCGGTTCTGATCTTTCAGACCCGCCCTTGCCCGGAGGATAGCTTCTGCTACGGACTGGACGCCCTCATCCTGGCCGACAACCCGCTTGTGCAGGATCTCCGGCAGATGGAGCAGTTTCTCCCGCTCGGTCTCCACCAGCTTGGCCACAGGAATGCCCGTCCACGCGGAAACGACTTCTGCGATCTCTTCTTCATCCACCTTCTGCTTCAGAAACTTGCTCTCTTCTCTGGAATCCGCGTGGTTCTCCGCGTCAGAGAGCTGTTTTTTCATCTGGTCGATCTCATAGTTCAGCCGGGCGATGGTTCCATAATCGTACTCACGCTCCGCCTTCTTCAGTTCTATATCCGCCTCATCGATCTTCTGGCGGAGCTCACCGGCATCCACGTTGCTCTTCTTCTCAGACTCCCACTGGGCGTTCATGGCCTTCTTCTGCTCTTCCAGGTCAGCCAGCTCCGCCTTCAGCGTTTCCAGCCGCTCCGTTGTAGCATGATCCAGATTGCCCTTCTTCTCATCCTGCTCGATCGAAGCCTGTTCGATCTTCAGCTGGGTGATCTTGCGGTCCAGCTCGTCCAGCTCTACCGGCTTGCTGTCCATTTCCGTACGGATCTTGGCCGCCGCCTCGTCCATCAGGTCTATGGCCTTATCGGGCAGGAAACGGTCGGTGATATACCGGTCAGACAGCTTAGCGCAGGCAACCAGCGCGCCGTCGGTGATCGTCAGGTTGTGGTGCTTCTCATAGGTCTCCTTCAGACCTCTTAGTATGGATATGGTGTCCTCCACGCTGGGCTGACGGACCATGACCTTCTGGAACCGGCGCTCCAGCGCCTTATCCTTCTCCATGTATTTTCTGTACTCATCCAGCGTCGTCGCGCCGATGCAGTGCAGTTCGCCCCTTGCCAGCTTCGGCTTGAGCATGTTGCCCGCATCCATGGATCCTTCCGTCCGGCCGGCGCCGACGATATTGTGGATTTCATCGATGAACATGATGATCTTGCCCTCAGATTTCTCCACGGCGTTCAGCACCGCCTTCAGCCGCTCTTCAAACTCGCCCCGGTATTTGGCGCCGGCGATCAGGGAGCCCATATCCAGTGCAAAGATCTTCTTGTCCTTCAGGCCTTCCGGAACATCGTTATCCGCGATACGCCGTGCCAGACCTTCTACTACTGCTGTCTTCCCTACGCCCGGTTCTCCGATGAGCACCGGGTTGTTCTTGGTTTTCCGGGACAAAATCTGGATCGTATGGCGGATCTCCTCATCTCTGCCGATCACCGGATCCAGCTTGCCGTTCTTTGCCATTTCCACAAGATCCCGACCGTACTTGGACAAGGTCTCCGCATCCTCGTCGGTAAAATTCTTTTCCTTATTCTGGCTTGCGGTCCGTGAATTTACCGCTGTCGTAAATCCCACCTTGGTGATCCCGTACTTCTTATTGATTCGTGCCGACGGCGAGTCGGTCTCATCCAGCAGCGCGGTATAGAGGTCTTCTACACCGATAAACTCTGAGCTGCGCTTACGGGCGTACTTCTCCGCGTTGATAAATATCTTTTCCAGCCGCCGGGACGGATACGGGTCCGAGGCATTCCCGGATACCTTGGGCAGCTTCTCCAGTTCTGCTTCCACGTCCCCGATCATGGCCGCAGGATCCGCTCCCATGATCTTCAGTACCTTAGGAATCAGACCGTCCTTCTGCATTAACAAAGCCATGTTCAGGTGTTCGGAATCCCATACCTGATGATCCTCGGCAATGGCGATCTTGCGGCTCTCTGTCACAGCCTCCAGCGCCGGATGGGTATAATTTTCAAAATCCATATCACTTCACCCCCTGTGAGTTGTTTTCCTTCTTGTTTTTTCTTTCTTTTCTTCACCGCAGTGTCAGCTTTCTCTAATCCGCTGATACTTATTGTATACCCGGATTTTCCCGATGTAAAGACAAAATTAGCACTCTTTTAAATAGAGTGCTAATAATTTTGTTAGTGTAAAATAGATGTGGAGGTTTTAGGGAGAAGAGGATAATCCGAGAGAATAAAATAGAGGCCACCTTCTTGTGATAGAAT
>OMXT01000042.1 GCA_900315125.1 uncultured Eubacteriales bacterium | reverse complement strand
CGGCTGTACTTCACCTTGGAACAGGCGCAAACCAAACTCCACCGCAGCCGCCAGAGCGCCACGCGAATCTTCCGGGAGTTGGAGTACAG
Source organism: uncultured Eubacteriales bacterium (assembly GCA_900315125.1). GTDB lineage: Bacteria > Bacillota > Clostridia > Peptostreptococcales > Anaerovoracaceae > Aminicella. The sequence continues at coordinate 20,396 of OMXT01000042.1, read as the reverse complement.
CGGCTTGATTATCCGAAAAAAGCAGGGCTTGGGCAAGCCTGCGCTCATTACGCTGAACTACCCGGCGGATGCAAAGCTTATCGCAAAGGAGGCCGAAGATGCACAAGCTTGACCCCATCGAGCGCCTGCCGGACGGCTCGCTCTTTCGCTTGACGCCAGGGCAGCTCCGCAGCGTGCGCGGTCTTACAAAACGCTGCTGCAACTTCTTGGATGGCGACTGCCTGCTGCTGGACGGTGTCTGCCCGCAGCTTATCTTCCGCAGCCTGATCTGCCGGTGGTTCCGCCGCGCCGTGCTGCCCCAGCAGCCCAAGCTGGAACAGGCCATTCTCAGCCCCAAGAAGCTGCGCCGCTGCGAAGTCTGCGGCACGGGCATCCTCGCCCGCTCCGGCAGGGCAAAATACTGCCCCGCCTGCGCCAAGGAGGTTCACCGCCAGCAGAAGGCGAAATCCGCCCGCAAACGCCGCTCGGGTGTAGACAATTCAGGGGCGAAAAGCCCTTGAATGGCAAGCATTCCCGCACCACCAAAGCCGCGCGGCAATACGATTTCCCTCGCGGCCGCGAAATCGAGTTCTATTTGTCTACATAAGCACCACGAAAGGAGACTTTTACATGGACAACATCCTCACCGTCCCCATCCACCTCAAAATGACGCTGACCGCCAGAGAAGCGGCAGAATACAGCAACATCGGCATCAACAAGATCGACAGTATGCTCCGCTCGCCCAACTGCCCCTTTGTCTTGTTCGTTGGGACGAAAAAGCTGGTCAAGCGTCGGGAGTTTGAAGAGTACATCAGCCAAAAGCTGGTGATCTGACGGCAAAAGATAATTTGTAAAAACAGCTTGAGAGAAAAGAATCTATCTGCTATAATTATGTTGTTGCAGTGGGCTCTTTTCTCTCTGCGGGAAAGGAGTATACAATGGGCAAAAACTTAAAAGGCAAAGAATGCGGTAAGGGTATCTACCAAAGAAAGGACGGATTATATCACGCACGTTTTGTAGACAAAGCAGGAAAACGACATGAGAAATATTTCCAGACGATCCCCGAGGCGCGTAACTGGATCGAGCAGGCGAAATATGCCGACAAGCACGAAGATGTGTTTTGTCCCTCGGACACGACGGTTGACGCATGGTTTTCATTTTGGATTGAGAACATTGTGGGCGATTTGGCACCCAACACCCTGCGAAATTATCGGGAGCGATACAAGCAGAACATCCAGCCCATCATCGGCAAAATGTTCCTTTCCGATGTGAAGCCCATGCACTGCAAAAAAGTGCTGCTTTCCATGGATGCGGATTATGCAGGTTCTACCATCCGGCAGACCTATATCACAATGGGTACGATGTTCAAGGCTGCGAAGATGAATGACCTGATTACCAAGCACCCAATGGACGGCGTTCGCTACACAAAGCCGGTCCGAGCGCCGGACGACATTCACTTTTTAACGCGGGATGAGCAAATCAGATTTCTTGAAGTTGCGAAACGCTCCCACAACTACAATCAGTACGCGCTGATCCTTGAAACCGGTTTGCGCACCGGCGAGATGATCGGACTGACGTGGGATGCGATAGATTTCCAGAATCGGACGCTGACGGTCAACAAAACCTTGGAGTACCGCCACAAGCAGCACTTTTGGCGTGCAGGACCTCCGAAAACGCAGCAAAGCTATCGCACCATCCCGCTGACAGATCGGGCCTATGAAATTCTGAAAGAAATCAAGGATAAGCGCCCTTGGCAAAAGGAATCTCCGCTGCTCTCACAAACACTGGAATATATCGACCGGCGAACGGGGGCAATCTCCCGGCTGGTCATGCGTGATCTTGTCTTTATCAACTGGCGTACCGGGGAACCGGCAAAGAACAGTTCCTATGATACCCACCTTTACAAGCTATGTGACGAAGCAGGAATTGAAAAATTCTGTATGCACGCTTTGCGCCACACCTACGCCACAAGAGCGATTGAATGCGGTGTACAGCCCAAGGTGCTGCAAAAGCTGCTTGGTCACGCAAGTATAAAAACAACGATGGACAGATACGTCCATGTCACATCCGAATCCTTGGATCAGGCTGTGCGGCAATTTGAATCAGGCAGGGTTTCCTAGCATATAAGTCCATGCGAAAATGGCGTAAAAATGGCGTAAATCAAACGCGCCGGATTCCGGAAGCCCTTAAAAATCAAGACTTTTTAAGGAGATAGAGAAAACTATGAAATTAGGAATCGTAGGTCTGCCGAATGTCGGTAAGAGCACACTTTTCAACGCGATTACCAAAGCAGGCGCTGAAGCGGCGAATTACCCGTTCTGCACGATCGAGCCAAATGTAGGTGTAGTTACCGTTCCTGACGAGCGTGTCAGGACACTGACTGAACTTAACCACTCGAAGAAAACGATCTATACGACGATAGAATTCTGCGACATTGCCGGTCTCGTCAAAGGAGCATCTCAAGGCGAAGGCCTGGGAAACAAGTTCCTCGGCCATATCCGTGAGGTCGCGGCGATCGTTCACGTCGTCCGTTGTTTTGAGGATGAGAATATCGTCCATGTTTCGGGAAAAATCGATCCCGCCGGCGATATAGAAACAATCAATACGGAACTGATCCTTGCCGATATGGAAGTCCTGGAGCGCAGGATCGCCAAGACCGGAAAGGTTGCCCGGAATGATAAATCAGCTGCTGCTGAGCTCGTCATTCTTAAGAAGGTATATGATTTTCTCTCCGAAGGAAAATCCGCAAGAGCCATGGACCTGGACAGCGATGAGGCAGCCTTCGTAGAGACCCTTGACCTTCTTTCCTATAAACCTGTCATTTACGTTGCCAACGTCAGCGAAGACGATGCGGCGGATGACGGCTCCAACGAATACGTCAATACAGTACGGGAGTATGCCTCTTCCGAAGGCGCAGAAGTCGTAGTCATCTGCGCGGAGATCGAACAGGAGATTTCTGAACTGGATGACGAGGAGAAGGCGGAATTTCTGGAAGATCTCGGTATCTCAGAATCCGGTCTGGATAAGCTGATCAAAGCATCCTATCACCTGCTGAACCTGATATCTTTCCTGACAACAGGAGAAGATGAGACAAGAGCCTGGACCATAACGGACGGGACAAAGGCTCCCCAGGCTGCAGGAAAGATCCATACGGACTTTGAACGGGGATTCATCCGGGCAGAAACCATCAATTATGATACGCTGATGAGCGAATGCGACGGAAGCATGGTCAAGGCGAAGGAAAAAGGACTCCTTCGCTCCGAGGGAAAAGAGTACCTGGTCAAAGACGGAGATATCATCACGTTCCTCTTTAATGTATAAGAAATAGCAAAGGCGGTCTTCGGTATACCCGGAGCCGCCTTTCGCGAATGCAGCGCTCTCCTGACGATTTCCTGTCTCTCAGGGTGACATTATGACCTTACCTGCGCCTCCTCCGCAGCAACGATCCTTCCGTCGCTGCACCTGTAATAATAAAGCGTGTCGGAGAGAACATCCGTTGGCATCAGAACATTGCGGTTCGCGTCGCTGATCAGGTCTTTCAGATAGGATTCTCTCACATCCTCATTGACCGGGACGGCGATCATTTCATGAATAGATGAGGGAATCAGGTAAAAATCACTGTCATATAAATCAGTAAGTGTATCCAGCGTACCCTCATACATCATCACTGCCGCTCCAAGCATTCCCTTTTCGTTTGTCAGAACGAGGATATTCGACCCGAGGTCCCGGATCTCCAGCGGGAGCAGCCGCTGTGTATTCTCCAGCGCCAGATCGAACATCTCTTCTTCCGTAAGCTCCAGCATATCAAGCATGGCATTACTGATGGTCAAAAGATTGCATGATCCATCGGGCAGCGGGAGCATATAACGGTAGATGATCGACAGATCCAGGATTTCTCTGTGAGGCACATCCCGGAGCATTTTTTTATTGCTTCCCGTGTTCATCAGCATAAGAATAATATGATCTTTCTTTATCGTTGTCAGCGCATCTGCGCCCATATTTTCTGCAGCGCTTTTCCCATAGACAAACAGATCCACCGCGTATTCAATCGCTGATTCCGCGCTTCCGCTTTTTTTATAGATATCAAACAGGTCATCCACGTAGAGATTCGGTATCGGTTCCATCGGCGTTCCCTGAGAGATAACTATGGATTCTCTGTATCCGTTCAGTTTTGGTATCGGCATAACGGTTATTTCACAGTCGCTGTATTGCGGCGGCAGATGCTCGCCGATATTCTCTACCATATACTCCCTGAACTCCAGATAATTCATCTTTTTTCCTTTCCCGGCAGGTGTAGCTGCCCGCCGTATCATATTAATCTTTGACATATTCGTAAACGGATTTTCTTTTAAGTTTCCCTGCCTGAAGGACAGCTTCCGCCCTTGCCTGCTCTCCATCGGCGAATTCCAGACGCATTTCGTATTTTCCCGCGCCCAGGTTCCTGTCAGTGATTTTTTCAGCCAGCCGTTTCCCTTCTGTGCGGTCAAACGAGATCCTGCCCTCTGCATAGGCTTCCGGATCAATGCAGAGAGCAGCAGCTTCTGCCGCATCATCCGCAGCGAACTTCAGATTGATCCAACTGTGTACCACTATCTGGTACTGTATCGTCATAAACAGAGCCGCAGATGCCATAATAATTATCCCGGCAGTGATGATCAGGTTCTTCATGTATTTCGCCCCACATATTCACTGGCGGCATACCGGTCAATCTCATATATAAATCCATTTTCCTTTCCTTCTATGGACCAGAAGGACGGCACTCCCACCAGGCCTCTGACCGGGACACGTACAATGTAGTGGATCGTCTCTCCCCTCATACGGATATGGTCTGTACCGCTTATCCCGATTTCGCTGCCGGATACTCCTGTCCTCCGGCTGACCGCCTGCCGCAGTTCCTCTGCGTTGCCTGCCGTTATTTTTCCCTCCTGTCTTGCCCGTTCCTTAAAGACATTGACACACTGATCTATGGTCGAAATATGGCTGTTTACTACCTGGATCTGTGTGAACTGCAGAACAAAGGCCAGAAGGATGATGATCCCGGCAGTCGCAGTGATCAGTTCCTTCATTGATTCATCTCCTCATAAGCTGCGATATTTTTTTCCATGACCCCCTTCCCTGCACTTTTCAGGCTGTGTCCGTCGCCGCATATCATATTGAAAACGAGACATCCAAGAATAACCGTTCCTACAATTACAATCAGTTCCTTCATATTGCATCTCCTTCCTAACTGCCCTGGATCTCAAGCTGGTTGATCTGACCGGTCCCCCTCTCAACGATATGCTGCGCTGCCCCCTTCAAACTGGTATCACTGTCACCCAGGATCATTGTATTGACTATGATTACTCCCAGGATGATCGTTCCTATGATAATTATCAGGTTTTTCATTTTTCTCCTCACCTCTCATTTATATTCCAAGCGACGACAGTGCCTGAAACATGTCCATAAATACAACGACAACGGTAAAATTGATCAGAACGGCAAAGACAGATGCAGTCGCTGCAAGTGCGGAAGCGACGCTTTTCCTGTCCGCTTTTCTCATGGAGCAGGTCATACGTTCACCAGCGAAGGCTTCTTCGAAGGATCTCATTGCTGCAGCCAGTTCCGAAGGATTGATCTTATCAATACCGGAAAGAATAAATGCGAAATCCCTCGACGCCCTGCTTCCCACCTCCCGGGGAAGCACATCGAATGCTTCCGCCATCCTGCCGCTTCTCCACAGAAACAGCATATCCGAATAAACAGGAGACAGCGCATGACTGCTCTTTGCAAGTTCTTCCAGATAATAATCCGCAGCCATTGGTTTTTCCTCCTGTACAACAGCCATATTTCGCACCAGTATACATCCGGTAAAGATTTCCTGTTCCATCTGGTTTCGCCTGATGCTTCTCACGATCCGCAGGAAACGCATTTTTATCCAGACGATTCCTTTCCTGCCGGGACCCTCACCCCGGTTCAGCCGCAGAAGTCCCGTCAGCAGCGATACTCTTATTTTCATTTTCATAAGTCCATTTTCTCCCTCGTCATTAATGTGTTCACCAGAAGACTCAGCCCGTATATAAAGACCATGACCAGGAAGCACTGCAGACCGGCTGCTGTCGTAAATTGAAAACGAATGAATTTTGCCAGAGTAAACCCGAAATAACGGCAGGCGCAGAATATAGTCAGCACATAGCTGACCGGCGTCAGATAACGCATCATCATTTCTGATTCGTGGTTCGCTCTGTTTGCGTATTCTATGACCCTCCTGCTGTCATCCAGTGACCTGGATATGTCCTCAAGGGCTTCTGTGACCCTGAGTCCGTAAACCTCCGAAAACAAAATACACCTTGCCAGCGCATCTCCCCAGGCTGTATTCAGCTCATAGCGAAACTGGTCAAGCACTTCCTCCATGGCGCCGCGGGTAAACGCCCGGTTAAACCCCCGGGCAAGATTGGAAAGGAGGTGGGCGGCATGAGGCGCATCTGCAAGGCTCTCTGCCGTGATCTGCAGCGCTTCTTTCATATTGTACGCGTGAATTTTATAGTTGCTGAGAAGCTCCCTGATCATCAGGGCTCCTTCCCGTGAATTACTGACCCGTCTGCTATTCAGCCGGATTCTCAGCCAGCCGTAAGGCAGGACGCCAGTCATAAGAGCCCCTGAAACAGCTGTCCCCTTCCCTCCTGCCCAGTAGAAGGCAAATCCTGCCCAAAGCCCAGCCATCAAAGACACTGCTGCGAATATTTCCGGACTGCCGATATAACGGTCTGCGCCGCTCCCCGCAATGAGCTTTCTTATATGGATGTGCCAGCGCCGCTCATCGGATGATCCCATCGGCACCTCCGCCCTTTCGAGCCTGCGCCTCAGTCTCCAGCGCTTACGCATACCAAGTACCGTGAACCGGATCTCTTCATATTCGCACAGGAAAACTCCGGCAGCGAACAGAATGCCCGCAGCCAGACTGACACTCATATTCTCCTCCTGTAGTATGCCGGGTGGACCGTCAGATCACCGATCAGCGGATTCTCCTTTTCCAGTACGCGGAGGATCGCCTGCATGCGCTGCAGCAGTTCCGAAGCCAGGGGGACCTTATCCATAATGTTCTTACTGATATGGCAGTTCCAGCGCCATGTCCCGGTTCTGAAATCATACCTGCATATCCTGGTTGCTGTCACCTGGTCTTTCTCTGCATCATAATCAAACTCCGTTATCCCGGTCATGATCTTCTGCCTCCGATCCTCAGGGTGCTGGCAGAATTCCAGACAGTAGTCGAAATTCCGGTAAACCTGCGCGATAACAGCGTTCAGGTCGCCTCCAAATTCTTCATGAATCCTCGATGCCATTTTATAAGGAATATTCACCGCATTATTATCATGGATCGTCGCCTTGCTGCGCATGGTGCCTGTGCTCGTGATATCCAGTGCCAGGCGGAAAGCGGGAGCATCCCTCATTTCCTCCAGCAGAATATAATCATTATCACCCCGCAGCAGCGATCGCGACAGCAGGGACAGATCCTTTCCATCCGCTATGATCTGCATGATCGGAGCATCGGGCATGATCCTGTGCCATGGGGTTTCCGGATCCGTAGCAATAGCCAGTCCTTCCATCGTCGGATCCTCATACTTCTGCCACGTCTGAAGGAATGTGGTTTTCCCCGATCGTACCTGACCGGAAAAAAGAACATTGAATCCGATCCCGACCATGCACCGGAAAAGCTCCGCTGCACCCGCCGGTATGGTCCGCATGCGGATCATTTCCTCAAATGTCAGCTCCCTGAGGATGTATTTCCGGAATACCATGATATCCTCCCCCTCTTTCGTCCTACTGCCGGAATATATGGTGATCCGGATCCCATTGTGGAGATATACCTCGTGAAAACCCGTCTCGAGCCTTTCTTCCGGCGTTGCCAGCAGCAGCGTGCGTTTCAGCTGCTCCCGCCTTTGATCTGTTATCCGCTGAGGCTGCAGTTCAGAACGTCCGTCGATCAGGCAGTACATACGCTCCCCGATCAGTTTGGCAGAGGATGACCTCCTGTATTTCTCATTCATATCATAAGCCCAGGGCGCCAGCCCTGCGAGGCCGTAAAGTTCTGCAAACACCCCCTCCGTAAGATCCGGATACCATGGAGGATGATGGAATCTCAGCATATTATTGTCCCTGAGGATGTCCCTGATCCGTTCCTTGTAATATCCCACTTCCAGTTCATATCCGATAATTGCCCTTTTTTCCCGTTCCAGCCTGAGGTTTCTGGAATGATCGTCTGCAATGATATCCCATTCCCTGTCAAAGACGGCGCGCACCACGCTGCAGGCCGTCAGAAACTCCTCCTCCCCGCTCATTTTTCCGCGGCATGGCGTTTCATCCTGCCTGTTTATGACCGTTTCCAGATCAAACCGCTCTTCCTCTCTATATTTCTCTTCAACTTCCACTTTTTCTTTCCCCCTGAAGTAGTTCCGCAGACGTCATCGATCAGCTGTTCCGCAGCTTTTCTGTATCTGTAGGATCCCAGAAGCGATTCCCTGCTGATCTCCATTTCCCAGCCATAGTCAATATAGGGCAGAGAACAGGCAGTCTCGCAGCCGTACGGATGAACTTATTGATGATCAGTTTCGGCTCAGCGCCAAGAGGCCTGTACACATGTTCCATCATATACCTTCCCCTGCGGATGCTCTTTTCCTGCTGTGTCATAACAAGATACTTTCTGTCCGAAGCTCTGATGCCGGAGAACGGAAGACCCAGATCTACCCTCTCCCCGCAGTCGAATATCAGAAAATGATAATCACCGGCGCACTCCGCCAGAGTAGAAAGCGCATTTTCCGGATAATATGCTGCTGCATGGATATCCCGCACCCCCGGGAGCACAGCTAACCCTTTCTCATGGATCATGGCCTGTTCCAGGTCACAGCGGTCCAGATGCCCATTGGCAAGACTTGCCCGGACATCGTCAATAGAATGTGCTCCTTTATTCTGGATAAAATCATCCCCGTATTTCCCGCTGCACAGAACAAGAAGCACCTGCTTTCCTCTCTCGGTGAGCAGTCTCGCCATGGATACTGCAGTCATGGTGCTCCCCACCTGACTGTCCGCTCCGAATACAGCGATTTTCTCTGTCATATGCATCACCTCCTCAGTTATATGTGATCACGAACCGGCAGCCGGTTGCAGCCAGCGCTGCGATCTTCTGCTGCTCCCGTCTGCTTACGATGAGTTCTATTCCGCCGTGGTCTTCCGAAACGTTCCTGACCAGCGCATCCGTCACCAGTTTCCCCTCCGCATACAGATATGCACGGTCGCCCTTCCTCATACTCGACGGACTGGAATCGATCCACTCCTCTGCGATATTCATTACATACCGGTCAACATCCCGGCCTTCTGCCATGCCCTGCTTTGTAAAATACTCCCGGTAAAGGGGAGCTTCTCCATGTATAAACTGGGATGCCTCCTGTCCTATGACGCGGTCTCTATCGGAGGGCCGAAGAACGCCGCTGCCGGGGTTTTCGGATTTGACCGTGCGGATCATCCGCTCTGTGATCACCGTGCCTCTTTCCGCATTACTTTTCAGTTCCAGGATATCATCATACAGAAACCGGTCCCTGCCGTACCGCTCCCAGGAAAATAAACCAAGGAGACTGATACATATAAGCACAAAACCGATGATTCTTCTTCCTCTGTCCACGCGCTATTCCCTCCTGTGCAGCCTGTAGTAATCCATTTCATCATTAATTTTTATCCGGACAATGTCCTCAGCCGCAAGACCGTCATGTTCCGCTCGGAATCGAATGACCAGTTCTTTCCATGGATCCCTGATCCGCCGTTCCCAGAATCCTTCATCAAACCATGCTCCCTTCCATAATTCTCCCTCCCTTCTCAATACACACTCTGTCCGGCTCCCCCGGACTTCTGCAGTTACCCGGCTGCCCCTGCCTCCTGTGTTGAGGTACGCTGTAAGCATAAGCTTCTCCCCTGGCCAAAACTCATCCTGGTCTCTGTGGTACCTTTCAATAACATTTGCGTTATGAGCGGCTCTGTTTTTTTCCCAAAGCCGCGTGTGGCCGACATGACCTCTGACTGTCAGCCGAAAAGGCGGTTCATCGCCCCCGCTGTCCGACTTTCTGAGGCCTCCGTTAATCAGTTCTTTACCAGATAGATCGACCGGTTCTGAGACGATCCTCGTCCTGTGGTAAGGCGGAAATCCAGCCGCTGCTTTCCCTGTACTCGTTTTCCAGACGAATACTGCAGCGGCGGATATACGATACATCCCATCAGGTTCCACGATTATGGCGCAGGGAGAACCCCTGGTTTCCCCGTTGATCGTCAGGCTTTCTCCTTCCCGTCCCTGATAATAATAATCCGCATGCCTGTTATGCTCCCCCTCGTATCCAGTCATTCTGTCCGTGCTGGGTGAACCGGTTACCCACAGGCGAAACGTCCTGCGTCCGCCATCCTCCGAACCCTCCGCCTGGACGCCGATCGTATAACCGACGCCCTGTTCACTGGCGCTGAGGACCAGGATCGGACGGCTGGACTGCTCCTCTGCCAGCGCATGGTCTGTGCAGAACACCAGGATGACCAGCAGTACAGCCAGTGCAGACAGTGCTCCGGTACAGATGCTCCCGTAGAATGCTCCGCCTCTTCCCATACCCGCCACCTCCTGTGAAAAAAGCAGGTCATCAGAAATCTGCCTGGCTGCAAGCGCCGATTTCCAAAAACCTGCTGATAGCGAAAACAGGAGCCATACAGCTCCTGCTCCCGTCATAGATCCTATTGATTCACAATGCCATAATAGCACAGATTCCTTTTCCTTACAAGCATTAATTTACATTTCATCCATCATATTCCTGACGCGATAATCTTACATGAGCTCCAGGTTCTTCGCCACATGGAACAGGAATCGCTGTTTCCATATCTTCCAGATACGGCTGCTGTACCCATCCGCTTTGGTATGGTGCACTATATTGTCCATAACGCAGTTCCTGTACTGTTCCGGTACGATGTTCAAAGCCCGTCGGATCGCCTGGATCCTCCCCTCAAGGACGACCTTCTCTACTACTCTGTTCTCCGTAGGACGAATCTGTGAGTAATTTCTCTGCCCGTCGGAAACGATGCTCCCTCCGTATTTCCCGCTGCTGATCTGGCTGTTCAGTTCCGCTACCCGGTTCTCCATGCGCTCCAGATCTCTGACCGCCCAGATACTCTGATAATAAACCGCATTAGGCATGACATAGTCCTTGAACTTGGTCTGCTGCCACTCCCTCATGGTATTCCACCTCCCACTGCTGATCTCTTAACTGTCATTATCCACTGCAGTTGATACGTATTACCGGTGAACATAACTATGAACCCGTATGGTTCTAAAGTCAACAGGCGCTGCAGAAAACAGGATCGAAACGACGGAGAATCGGCCTGAAACGTCGTTTTACCGTACAGACGGTTCCCCCTTACATCAGGCTGCATCCCGTACGCACCGCCTTCGCAAAAACACACCCGGTCAGGACTTTGTTTGTTAATAAAAGCCGCCGCTATGCGCGGCAGCTTTCGATAAACCCAGTTAATTATTGTTCTTTTTCTCCCTGGTTTACTGCAGTGCCAAGATTCATCGTAGCCTTCTGCAGCTCCTGGACGATGTTGTTGATCTGGATCAGTTTCTCCTCTGAGATCGGCTCCTGCATGGCCATCTTCGCATTGTAGAGGATGCTCTCCAGATCCGAATGAACGTCGGAAATCTTATTTCTTACCTTCTGGACGTCATCGTCTTCCGCGCCCTGCTCCACAGCTTCTTCCATATTCGTGACTGTGATATCGTTCATATCCAGCTCAAATTCGGAATTGCCCATGACCGCAATGGGATCGTACCCCAGCTTCTCCTTCAGGAGCGCGGCAAATGTCAGTTTGGATTCCTCCTCGCCGTGAACGAGGAATATCTGCTTCGGCGCCTTCTGGAATCCGCTGACCCAGTTCAGCAGGCCGTTCTGATCCGCGTGTCCGGAAAATCCTTCCAGATTATAGATCTCCGCTGCCACATGCACGTCCTCGCCAAACAGCGTAATATCCTTCTTTCCCTCGATCAACGTCCGTCCCAGAGTACCCTCACCCTGATAGCCGACGAATATCACGCTGTTCCTGGCATCCCAGAGGTTGTGTTTCAGGTGGTGGCGGATGCGTCCCGCCTCGCACATGCCGCTGGCGGATATGATCACCTTAGGCTTCTTGTCAAGATTAAGCTGGCGGGATTCGTCTGTGCTCCGGGTAAACCGCAGATTCTTAAAATCCAGGGGATTATCACCCTTCAGAATATATTCCTTCGTCTCGTCATCAAAGACCTGTGCGTTCTTCCGGAACACCTCCGTAGCCGTCTGGGCCATGGGGCTGTCCACATAAACCATGACTTTGTCCAGATCCGCCTTATAATCCGGACTGCTCTTCTCATAGAACCGGTTGAATTCAAAGATCAGTTCCTGGGTCCTGCCCACTGCAAAGGACGGGATAACTACTGTTCCGCCCCGTTTGATGGTCTTAATCACAATATCGATCAGCTGTTTGATGCTCGTGGCGTTTTCCGGATGATTTCTGCTGCCGTATGTCGTCTCCATGATGACGCAGTCCGCCTTCTTAATGATCGTCGGGTCCCTGAGGATCGGCCGATCCGGCATGCCCAGGTCTCCGGAAAAGACGATCTTGCTCTCCTTCTCCCCCTCCCGGACCCAGATCTCCGTGATGGCAGAACCCAGGATATGGCCCGCATCATTGAATACGATCTTCATATCGTCATTGAGCTGGATCTGCTGGTCATAGAGGATCGGCTGTACGTACTGCAGCGCTTCCTCTGCGTCTTTCTCCGTGTACAAAGGCTCGACCGGCGGTTTTCCGGCTCTTGCGTTCCGCTTGCTCTGCCATTCCGCATCCTTCTCATGGATATAGCCGCTGTCCCGCAGCATGACCTCCAGCAGATCCGCTGTCGCATCTGTGCAGTATATTTTCCCCCGGAATCCCCGCTTGACGAGCAGCGGGATCCTGCCGCAGTGATCGATATGAGCATGGCTGAGGATCATGCACTCGATTTCCGACGGTTCAAAGGGGAATGGCTCATAATTCAGCGCCTCCTGCGCCTTGCCGCCCTGGAACTGTCCGCAGTCCAGAAGCACATTATGCTTTTCCGTCATTAAAAGATGGCAGGAACCGGTAACCCCGGTCGTCGCTCCGCAAAACCTGATCTTCATTGTTCTACCTCCGGTTATATCCTGAGTTTCCAGAGACTGCACTCGCCAGTGGATACAACAGTCGCACCCGCTTCGAGAGCCGCCCTTACTTCTTCTTCATTCTCCACCAGGCCGCCGGTAATTACCGGTACGTTGACCAGACCGGAGAATTCGCGAATCTTCTTCGTTACAATGCCCGGCATGATCTCAACAATGTCCGGCCGGGAGATCTTGATGGATTCCACTGAAGTCCCCACAGAATGGGAATCGATCATAAAAAAGCGCTGGACGGTGATCAGTCCCAGGTCCTTCGCCATTTTCACAAGATTCGTCCGTGTGGTGCATATCCCGTCAACATCAATGGACTTCAGGTATTCTAGCCCGGCCCGGTCTTTGCCGATCCCTTCGGCGAAGTCGATATGGACAAATGCCTTTTTCCCCGCCTCATGAATCCTCTTAATGCATGAAGCTGCTGACATGATGCTTGAATGCAGAAGGAATACCATATCCACGTTGGATGTCAGCGCCTTTTCCAGATCCTTTTCCTCTCTGACTGCAGCAGCGATCTTATTCCTGAAAAAATCGAAATTCGTCATTCATTCCCCTTTCTGTCCGGTCTTTTGGTCGTTGCTTTTCCTCTACTCAAATTCCGGCCCGTGATAATCGGAGCCCTGGGTGATATGCAGGTGGTACCTCCCCGCCAGATCCGTCAGGTGAAGAGCCTGCTCATGTTCGGCGGACGGGTGGAAGCATTCCAGTCCTCCCAGTCCCTTCTTGCGCAGATCCTTCAGCATGGCGCCCAGATTATTCCAGAATTCATCACTGTCCTTTTCCCCGATCCCCTTTATCTTCATGGGATGGGCAAGTACCGGTATGCCTCCGGCGCCCCGGATCAGATTTATAGCTTCTTCTGACGTCACTCGTTCCTTTTTAATTCTCCTCGCCTCCGGTGATTCCAGATAATGTCCATCCCGGAACGCGTCGGAGGGCGCTGCGATAATGCCCTTTTCCACCATGGCGAGAGCGAAGTTCGGCTTTCCGATATATGTCTGGTCCGGCCTCTGTTTCAGATCATCCTCCGTCAGATCGATTCCCTGGCTCTGGAGGAGGGCCAGCAGCCTTTGGTTGCGTTCTTCCCTGGATCTCCGGATCGACTGCAGCCTCTCGTTGAGGGGTCCGTTGTCCAGGTCAAACTGATATCCCAGAATGTGAAGTCCTGTATCACTCCAATCCCCGCCGCTGTAAACGGTGCTGAATTCTATACCGGTCATTACCTCAAGTCCAACGGCCTCGGCGGCAATCTGGGCTTCTCGCACCCCGCCGATCCCATCGTGATCGGTCAGGGCAATCAGAGAATACTCGTCCTGGTGATATTTCTTTACGATTTCCACGGGACGCAGCGTTCCGTCCGAGTATGTGGAATGAATGTGAAGGTCCATTTTCAGAGCCATGGCCTAACCTCTGTAGAGCAGGTCCGCTCTTACCTTTGCTGAAGTCTTTTCATCTTTCAGATAGGCGATCAGCGCAAGACCGAAGTCCATAGCCGTGCCAGGTCCCATGGATGTGATGATGTTTCCGTCGATAACTACAGTACCATCCGCATGCTCCGCGCCGTAAAGTTCTCCTTCCATGCCGCTGTAAATGGTCGCCTTTTTTCCCTCCAGCAGACCGTGATGACCCAGGATCATAGGCGCAGCACAGATCGCTGCCACCGCAGCGCCCTTTGCTGCTGCATCCTTCAGCAGGGCTGCAAGCTGCTCATCGGCGTCCAGATTCGCCGCCCCCGGCATGCCTCCGGGAAGAACGACCGCGTCTATGTCTTTCATGACAGCAGGATTGAACAGCATATCCGCTTCCACATTTACACCGTGAGTCCCATGGACCAGCCGTTCACCGGTAATCGATGTCATCATCACATCGATATCCGCTCTCCGAAGCAGATCTACCACGGTCAGTGCCTCCACTTCTTCAAAACCGTCTGCCAACATTAAATATACCATTGTTTTACCTCCAATATCCCTGCAGTGTTAATAGAATACCCGCTCCGGCCGGGTGCACTGATAACTGATATAAACAAAGAGTATCGTCAGAACGATACAGATGATCCCGTTGAACACGAAGAACGACGAATACAGTCCTCCGTCACCGAACAGTATGCTGAGACTCGATGTTTTCGGCAGATCCATACCAATGACAGCATCATAAATGTGCTGCTGCACGGATGTTCGCGACAGGATCAGACATTCAAGGATAAGACATCCTGCCGTAATACCTGCTCCGGCTATCGCTTCTTTTCTCAGCAGCGCTGTCAGCTTCATCTTCTTCACCAGTAAGAAAATAAGAACAGCGAGTACAAAGAACATCAGCGCCGTTATGTTCTCCTTATAGAGAAATGCCCGGGCCTTTTTCATCACATCCTGGTCATCGGACGCAAACACAGCATCCCGATATTCTCCATTTATCTCATAGACCTGGAACGGTTCATCGCCCGTAGAAATCAGGTATTTCCCTATGGCGCCGCCCATCTCAGACACGGTGATCCCGTAGTCGATCTCGGACACCGTCTGGCTGTCGTTGAAATAAAAAGAGTAAAGCTGGGGAAGATGCAGCGCGATGCCTGCGCCGATAAGCAGTATCGCGGCAGCCATCATCACGGGCATGAGAAACGAAATATACCGTACCAGTCCGCCTCTGTTCTCTTCAGGATAATCAAACTCATATTCCAATATTATCACCTTTAAATGAAAGAACCGCCGAGTCTGGCGAACAGACAGGATCCTGGCAGCACTTCCGTGCCGCCCTGGATCATATCCTGCAGTCTCTATGCGGTTCTCAGAAAGAGATGGCAACGCCATCCCTTCTCATATTCAATTAGTCAACGATCTCGCACTCGATCTCAGAAGGCATACCGCATGCATTAGCCTCATCGGTATCAAGATGAACTTCCGCTGTGTAATAAGGCTTGGAACGAACTACAACATCGTCAAAGATCGTAGTTCTCTGGTCTGTAACGATCTTCAGCTTGATCAGCTGACCGTCCTCAACGCCTGCTTCCTTCGCCTGGTCAGGATAGAAATGAGCATGTCTCTTGGCTACCATGACGCCGCAGTCCAGATCAACTTCACCTGCAGGTCCGATGATCTTACATCCCGGTGTACCCTCTACATTTCCGGACTCCCTGATCATAGCCGGAACACCGAACTGACGGCAGTCTGTCATGGACAGCTCAACCTGTGTATGGGGACGAACCGGACCCAGTACTCTCAGTGTGAATGTACACTTGGGACCTACGACCTGAACCTTCTCCTCCGACGCGAACTGGCCCGGCTGTACCAGATCCTTTTTCTTGGTCAGCTCATAGCCCTTGCCGAATAATGTGTCCAGATCCTCCTGGCTCAGGTGGATGTGCTTGTTTGAACTTCTTGCAATCAGTTTGTAACCCATGTTTGATTTACCTCTCTTTTTCTCACATCAAAATATTTATTATATTGTTCTGGTTTCTCCAGTAACTAACGCGTTATATCTCCGACGGCTCAAGGTAGCTGATATAAGGCAGGTTCCTGTATTTCTGGTCATAATCCAGCCCATAGCCTACGATAAACAGATCCTCTACCTGAAAACCGATATAATCTGCCTGAAGGTCCACCTTGCGGCGGGACGGTTTGTCCAGCATGGTGCATATGCGGATGCTCTTTGGATTCCTGTCCGCAAGATAAGCCTTGAGATACTTCAGTGTCGTTCCGGTATCCACGATGTCTTCCACGATGAGTATATTTTTATTATATATATCCATCGAAATATCCTTGGTGATCTTGACGACTCCGGAGGAAGTTGTGCTGGATCCGTAACTGCTGGCGGATACGAAGTCGATACGGGTATCGAGATCGATATTTTTCATCAGGTCTGCCATCCACATAATGGCTCCCTTCAGCGTGCCGAGGATCACAAGTTCCTCTCCCTGATAGTCCCTGGTGATCTGACGGCCGAGTTCCTTTGCCCGTTTGACGATCTCTTTCTCCGTAATCAGAATTTTCCCTACTGTCTCCTTCTCTGCCATGTCAACCCTCTCCATTGTTATCAGGAGAACTGTCCCCTGATTTTTCTCCCTTATCGTTCACAGTAAATTCTACACCATCTACTATATCCTTGTCACGGAATTTTTTAGAGAGATCAACGTTTTTCTCTCCTTTCCAGTACTGATCCAGGTCATCTTTCAGATGCCACAAGATGTAGATCCACAGCACGAGATCATCCAGGGGGAATACCGGGACCAGGTCGATCGGTGCGATAATGTAAATGATTCCAGCCACTACGAGCAGTTTTTTCCGCAGCGGCACGGTCTTATCCCGCAGGAAATACGGAATGACCCGGATCCTGTTCATGAGGATCCTCAACCCAAGGAATTGCATTTAATCCTCCAGTATTTGCTCCATCGCTTCCAGGAGTTTATCCGCTCCCGTCCGCTTCAGTGAAGAAACGGGGATCAGACGATCATCCGGCCCCATTTCCAGTTTCTTTCGAATCATTGAAAGACTATTGGCTGCCTGATTGCGCGAAAGCTTGTCCGCCTTCGTTGCCGCTACGATGCCGTCAAGACCATAGTACTTCAGGAAGTCGTACATCTGGACGTCCTGGGCAGAGGGCTCGTGACGGATATCCACCAGAAGCACGACCTTCCGCAGGTTTTCCCGCTGCGTCAGGTAGGTCTCTATCATCTTGCCCCATTCCTGGGAAACCGACCGCGACAGCCTGGCATAACCGTAGCCCGGCAGATCCACGATCCGAAAATCGCCGTTTACATCATAGAAATTTATTGTTCTGGTCTTTCCCGGAGATCCGCTGACACGGGCGAGATTCTTTCGCCCGGTCAGAAGATTCAGTAGAGAAGACTTTCCGACATTCGACCTGCCTGCAAAGGCGATCTCGGCTCTGTCATCCGGCGGATACTGCGCCGGCCTGACCGCCATGCAGCAGAGATCCGAGCCTGTTATTTTCAGCATAATTACCTGCTATTCCTGTACCAGCGCCTGCTTCAGCGCCTCATCAACATCGGAGATCAGAACGAACTCCATTTCCTTTCTAACGCTGGAAGGAATCTCGTCGATATCCCTCTCATTTTCCACGGGAAGGAGCACTTTCCGTATGCCGGCCCTGTGGGCTGCAAGAACCTTCTCCCGTATGCCCCCTACAGGCAGAACTCTTCCCTGGAGCGTCACTTCGCCTGTCATGGCGACTTCTCTGCGGACCGGTTTTTTGGTAAGAGCCGAGATCATTGCTGTTGTCATCGTTACGCCGGCGGAAGGACCGTCCTTCGGCACTGCCCCTTCCGGTACGTGAAGATGAAGATCGTATTTCTTATAGAAATCTTCTTCTATCCCGTACTTCGCCGCAGCAGACCGTATATATCCCATGCCGATCCTCGCTGACTCCTGCATGACGTCGCCGAGCTGGCCGGTGAGATTCAGCTTGCCGCTTCCCGGGAGCACCGCCGTCTCAATCTGCAGGGTATCGCCGCCTACGACAGTCCATGCCAGCCCGGTAGTAACGCCGATCAGGTTCCTGCCCTCCACCAGGTCATAGTGGAAAATATGCTTTCCGAGGTATTTCGTCAGGTTCCTGGGCGTAATGCTGCTGGACTTGACTTTGTCCCTGACATATTTCTTGGCAACCTTGCGGCAGAGACTGCCGATCTCCCTCTCCAAGCTGCGGACGCCGGACTCCCTTGTGTAATAATTTATCAGGTCGTGGAGCGCGTTTTCTGAAATATGTACATTTTCTTTCTTCAGTCCGTTTTCCTTTATCTGTTTCGGGATCAGGTACTGCTGGGCGATCTTGACTTTTTCCTCTTCCGTATAGCCCGGCACTTCTATGACCTCCATACGGTCAAGCAGCGGCTGCGGTATGGTCTCCGTTGTATTCGCCGTCGTAATGAACATTACCTTGGAGAGATCAAAGGGAACCTCCAGGAAATGGTCAGTAAACGTGCTGTTCTGCTCAGGATCGAGGACTTCCAGCAGTGCGGATGCGGGATCCCCGCGAAAATCCGCGCCGATCTTATCCACTTCATCAAAGAGGAAGAGAGGATTGTTCGTTCCTGCTTCCCGGATGCTGTTTATCACCCGCCCGGGTATAGCGCCGATATAGGTTCTTCTGTGTCCCCGGATCTCGGCCTCGTCTCTGACTCCGCCAAGGGACATCCTGACGAATTCCCTGCCGGTTGCCCTTGCGATGGACCTGGCAATAGACGTCTTGCCTACGCCCGGAGGTCCTACGAGACAGAGGATGGGGCCCCTTATCGCCTTGGAAAGATGTACTACAGCCAGGTACTCCAGTACTCTTTCCTTTACTTTTTTCATGCCGTAATGATCCTCATCCAGGACCTTCTGTGCCTTTTTCAGGTTGATATTCAGCTTGGACGCGTTATTCCAGGGAAGATCCAGGATCGTTTCCACATAATTGCGGATCACGGAGCTCTCCGCCGAACTTGGCATCATTTTTTCAAATTTGGAGATCTCCTTGCGGATTTTCTCATCTGTCTTCTTCTCCAGTTGGAGCTCATCCAGTTTTTTCAGCCATTCTGTCGCTTCCGTTTCCGCATCCTCGTCATTGCCCAGTTCCGTCTGGATGACCTTCAGCTTTTCACGGAGGAAATACTCTTTCTGTCCCTGGTCGACGCTTTCCTTTACCTTCTGGGCAATTTCCCTTTCCAGTTCAGCAACAGCATTTTCTTCGGACAGGAGGTTCAATGTCTCCGATAATCTCCGGGAGAAATCCACGGCATCCAGGATCCTCTGCTTCTTTTCGCAGGTGACCATCATCTCGTTGCCGATCTTATCCACCATTGCCGCGGGATCCTCTGTCGCCAGGATCTTGTCCGCCACTTCGTCGGTGATCTGCTGTGTCAGCGCCGCATATTCCACGAAAGCTTCTGTGATCAGCCGCAGTGTGGCTTTGTCCTCCAGGCTCATAGAATCCTCAGTGACCTCAGGCTCGAGACGCCGTATGGAACAGAAGATATAATCATCCTGACCGATCACCTGTTCTATCGTCGCCCTGCCGATGCCCTCTACAAGAACGCGCACGGCATCACCCTGGATCTTCAGCATCTGCTTGACGCGCACGACCGTGCCGGTCTCATACATGTCCTCTACCGTCGGTATGAGGATGCTCTCATCCTTCTGGGTGGAGACATACAGAAGCTTATCCGATGCCATGGCCTTTTCCAGCGCGCGAATCGACTTATCT